>JBHORD010000114.1:0-6008 GCA_042408355.1 Anaerolineales bacterium | reverse complement strand
TCACAAATTCGCTGAATCCAAGTACGATAGGTCTCGTTGATCGGCATTGGAACCTCCGGGTGAAATCGTTTGTGGTAAAACAACTTTACCCGATTTCTTTTGCCGATCAATACCTTTTCATCAAACTGTCAGGTCGCTAGTCTTTTTCAAAGAAAAATGTACGGCCGCCTCTTGACATGGAATTCAATTCGATTATAATTAGAACAAATGTTCTGAAAGCAAGAATGATATGACTAAAAACAATCATTACGCCTTGATGTTTGAAACCTTATCGGAACTCTCGGCTGAGATTCGTTCGGCGCGTGTTGACCCGTCGCCGGCTCTGCCGAAGTTGAGTGAAGTATTGAACGAGATCTCTCCTCTACCGAACGGCAGTATTTTCCTTGGAATGGCTAACGATGGTTTACCTGTCCTCCTAAACTTGTTGGACCCGTTCCCCGGCCCGATTTTGATTGTGGGCGATGAGGGCAGCGGAAAAACAAATTTGCTTAGGACAATCGCGAACAGCCTGGGAAGTCCCTCTCTTCTTAACAAAATTAAGTGTTCTGTATTTTCCGATTACGCCGGCGAATGGAGCGAAATCCAAAATCCAAACTGCGAAGAAATCCTGCCAATCGCAAGCGCGGAAGCCATTAACAGCATAGCAACAATCTCCCGCCGGGCAAATGCAAATCGGGAAAGTCAACCGCTCACTTTGTTATTGATCGAGCAATTCGATAAATTTCTCCTCTCAAGCGGGATTCGTCCATATATGCGATGGCTGCTTAACCGGGGTCCCGCTTGCGGAGTGTGGCCATTCGCGACGCTCAACTCTCGTCAGGCCGCCACGGTGACGACATGGCTCGAGTTCTTCCGAACGCGCCTATTTGGACATATAGAAGATTCGCACATCAGCCGATCCCTGTCCGGCTTCGACAAAAACGTTTTCCGGGAATTGGTGCCGGGAGCGCAATTCGCCACGCGCGAGGGCGAATCCTGGCTGCCGTTTTGGATTCCCCGAGCAGACTAAGGAGACCGCATGCACACAGGAATGTTGTGGTTCGATGACACGCCGAACGTTTCTCTGAAAAACAAAATCGAGAAGGCGGCAAAATACTACCGTCAAAAATACCATCGCGAGCCAAATTTATGTTTAATCCATCCAAACATGATTACGGATGAAAAGCTTGAAATAGATTCCTTGACCGTCCGGCCATATCGGCCGGTTCTGCCGGGTCACCTTTGGATTGGCGTCGAGGACAACAATTGATCAAAAAATAACCGCAGGCAACACAAAGCAAATGACCGGCTTCATGGTAGAAGATGGCATTTTGCTTTAAATTCCCTGCCTGTAACTATGGCTCAATCATCGAACGATGCCGGGGCGCCTTCTATATTCCAACCGCGACTGCAATCGCAACCGCATGGCTCATGCTGTGACTGATGCTCACAGACCAATCTTGAATGCCAAGCTCATGCGCTTTCCTCTTGGCAACGCCATGTAACGTCAGAATCGGCGCATTTTGTTCGTCGCCAAGGATTTCAATTTCCTTCCATGCCACTTCGCCGATGCCTGTGCCCAACGCTTTGGCAACAGCCTCTTTAGCGGCAAAACGTCCGGCAAGCGACTCGTTCGATTTCCCGCATTGTTCCAATTCAGCAGGTGTATAAACGCGTTCGAGATAACGCGCCCCATGACGCGCAACGACTGCCTCGATTCGAGATATTTCAATTAAGTCAATACCGCTTCGCAAAATCATCGAAAGAAAAGAAGCTAGGGTCCGGCTGTTGCAATCGCCAGCCGCCCCGGATCAATGTACTTGCGCGCAACAGCAAGCACATCCTCGGCTTTCACGGCTTTGACCATATCGGGATAACGGCGATAATAATCCAGGCCAAGTTGATATCGTTCAATATTCAACAACGCATTGGCGACGCCGCTGTTTGACTCGAGAGACAAAGGCAGCCTGCCGATGAAATTGGCCTGACTATCTGCAAGTTCTTCGTCGGTCACGCCCTCGGCGACAAAACGCTCATACTCTTTGATAATCAATTCGATGGCTTTCTTGACGTTGGCAGGGTTGACGCCGGCGCTGACAGTCCACGAACCCGGACCGACGCCGGCGCTAAGCGTCGAATAGGCGTAATAGGCCAAGCCCGACTTTTCGCGCACTGATTCGCCCACGCGCCCCATCATCCCAAACTGCCCCAGGACCGAATTGCCAAGCGAAGCGGCCATGTAATCCGTATCTGTGCGGCGCGGACCATTCGTGCCAATGACAATATCTGTCTGCGATTTGCCCGGGATTTTTTGATGACGATTCGTGGTCGCTTCCAAACGCTTCGGTTCTGCGACCGCCGGAACTTCAGCCTGTGACGGATTCTTCCAATCCGATAAGGCACGATGGACAAAATTTACCGCCCGCTTCGGTTCGACTGCGCCGACGATGGCGATCACCATACCGCGCGGACCAAAACTTTGTCTGTGATATTCGACCAGGTCCTCACGCGTGATCGCCCGGATCGTCTTTGGGTATCCATCTTCCGGACGCGAGTACGGATGATTACGGAACAAGATTTTATCGAACGTGAGGTCGGCCATATCCGACGTATCCTGCGCGCGGATGGCCAGGCCGGTCAACAACTGATGGCGGAGCTTTTCAATTTCTTTTTTTGGAAAGGTCGGCCGGCGAAGCGTTTCCGAAAGCAAACTCAATAGCAACGATAAATCTTCAGCAAGGGCGCGCCCGCTGAAACTCGTCGTGTGAAGGCCCGCATCAAACCCCAGGCTTGCGCCAACCGATTCTAGTTTATTGTAAAGTTCATCGAAGGAATACCGGGCGGTGCCGCGCATCAGCGCAGACGCGGCAAAATCGGCGAGACCCAGCTTTTCGTCCGGATCGAACAAACTGCCCGTTTGAATATATCCGCTGATAGACACAGACGGACTGCTGAAGTTGGAGCGCGCCAACACAATGATCCCGTTCGAAAGAACTTCACGGTAAATATCCTCCGGACCGGGAAGAGAATGACTTGCGGAATTGGAAGCGGATGCGATCATTTCTTTTCCTTGCCAGTGGGAATATAAATTCCAACCACGCGCGATTGCGGGCGAAAATACTGGCGCGCCACGCGCAAAACATCTTTGGGCGTCACTTTCGACAATTTATCCAGATACGTTTCAAACCATTCATAATCGGCAAACATCTCCGCGTGTCCAAGCCAGAACGCTTGATTCGTGATGTTATCAGTGCCATAAGCAAAATTGGCACGCGCTTGTTTAATGGCGCGGTTGATTTCCTGCCGGGAAACCGGTTCGTCCTTTATGCGCTCGATCTCGGCATCCAACGCCGCAAGCGTCTCTTCGGGTTTTCGTTTCGGATGGACGGTCAGCAAAATGCTGTAAAGGAATGGATCGGCTGTGGTATTCGATCCGCCAGAAAGACCGACTGCAAATTCCTTATCCACGAGGGCGCGATAAAGGCGCGAGGTCTTATTCGAAATGCCGCCTCCGCCGAACATATTCAAGTTGGTCGGGCCGGCCATGAGACTATCCAGCACGGAAAGCGGGATGAAATCCGGATGCGACGCGGCCGGGATGTGATATGCCGCTTCGAGATAAACGGTCTCGCCGGGACCCTCGACCGTGACGCGCGTTTCGCCGCGGGGTTCCGGCTCGGGCCGCATCAGACGCGGCGGGGCCGCGCCGGCAGGAATGGGTTCAAACAATTCGCGGAGACGCGCCAGCATTTTCTCTGTCTCAAAATCACCGGCGACCCCGATGACCGCGTTATTGGGAATGTAATACGTTTTATAGTGTTTATAAAGATCGTCACGCGTCATGGTTTTCAAATCAGCCAGATCGCCGATGACTTCGTGATGATATGAATGCACCCGAAAAGCCGCCTGTTGAACTGTTTCGCTCAACAAGAACACCGCCTCGTTCTCGTTGCCTTCGCGCTCCGAGATGACAACCGTACGCTCGGATAAAAATTCCTTCTCATCGAAAGCGCTGTTCGACATTCGATCCGCTTCGAGGCGCAGAGCGAGGTCAATTTTATCCGCCGGCATGGTCTCAAAAAAAGTCGTCCAATCGAGGAAGGTAAACGCATTCCACATGCCGCCATCGCGGGCAATTGCCCTTTCCAACAGCGAGGCCGGGTAGTTGGGCGTGCCTTTGAACTGCATATGCTCGACGAGATGAGAAATGCCGGTCAACGGCGGCGCTTCATCGCGCGAGCCGACTCGATACCACACCCACAACGAGATCAGCGGCGCAGAATGGATTTCTTTTAGAAGCACGGTCAAGCCGTTCGAGAGCTGGGTTTTGGTGATGTTGTTGGACATAGGCTCGGATTATACACTGCCATCCTCATTGCAAGGAACAAACCGGCGCCCCGTTAATGGACAGCGCAGATGGATTGACAATACAGTACAACGGCTTGATTGTGTTCTCCAAACCGGTTATGGCAGGATGCAATTCGGTATCCTTCAAAGGAATATTGACAGGCACGTTCAAGGAAACCGGCACCGCTTCCTGCACCGGAACATTGAAATTGAGCACAACGCTCAAAGCCGTTCCGGCGGGAAGCGTTACGTCGGCGTTTGAATCAATGTTGAATGTGGAGGTGGCGATTTTGACATGCGCATTTTGAATCAGGGCATCCTGCGCCAATGTAATACCCGTTGTAGTGCGCACGGGAATCGAAAGATTCAGCGGAATGTTAGCGTTCACAGGTATGCTGGCTTTGATGGTCGCCGCGTCCATTTTTTCGAAATTGGAATAGAGGCCGCCGAGAAGCCCCGAGCCAAAACCCATCACATTCAAACCGCCAACGCCCTGCAACACCGCGATCAAAACCACGATCAAAACAGCATTGACCACCAGAGACATAACGCTGGCAAATGTCCACAGGGCGCGCAGATAGCGTTCCTTTCGATCAAGAGGGCCGCTTTGAGCTCCGGGTTGAGGCGCAGACGGTTCCGCCTTTGCAGGCGGAGTCGTCGGGTGTAGCCGAGGCAATTGATTGAGGATCTCAGATTTCTGCGTCTTCGTTACCTCTTCCCTGTCAGATGCGGACTCGGAGAGAATGGTGCGAAAACGTTCTCCGGGCTTTTTCTTGCTTTCATCGGGCATTGTCATAAGACCTCCTCGTAAATGCCACCCAATCCTAACATAGATAACGCCAGATTCCGCATCGTCGAACCCGCCAATTTCTCAGGAAACTCTCACGAAGAACGGGTAACTTAAAAGAAGGACGCGGCGACTACTAAATGATTTCATTACCAATGCAGGAATCCATTTTCTTGTATGGGGCTGGCTTTTCTAATATAATTTGCCCGTCTTATTCAACGGAGCGAGGAGGAAGTGTGTCTGATCCAAATGCATATTTTGTAGCCGTGGTCGGCGCGGGACCTGCAGGATTGTTCGGCGCGCGTGAACTGGCAAATCAAGGAGCGCGCGTGGTCATCTTCAACCGCGATATCAAACCGGGCGGCCTTGCCGAATACGGCGTATATCCCGACAAACATAAAATGAAGGAGGGCTTTCGCAAACAGTTCCGTCAGGCATTGGCAAACGAGAATCTTGTTTATTATGGAAACGTGACGGTCGGGGCGAAAGGCGACCTCACGTTCGACGATTTGCGCGCCCTCGGCTTTCAAGCGATTCTGGTCACAGTCGGCGCACAAGGCACGAAATGGCTGGGATTGCCCGGCGAAAATCTCGAGGGGGTTTATCACGCCAAGGATTTGGTTTACCACTACAACAAACTTCCGCCGTTTAGCGAGAAAAAGTTCCGCATCGGCAAACGTTGCGCGATCATCGGCGCGGGCAACGTGATGCTCGACATTGCCTATTATTTAATCCGTGAAATGAAAGTGGATGAAGTCATCGCAGTCGTGCGGCGCGGCCCCGCTGAAGTAAACTTCACAAAAGAGGAGATGACGCGCACCATTGCCAATCTGGATTTGGACGCGTTTGAATCCGAAATGAAGCGCATCCTGCCGGCATTGCAAGCGGTCAATCA
>JBHORD010000113.1:0-21625 GCA_042408355.1 Anaerolineales bacterium | reverse complement strand
TGATTGACTGCAAAATCGAAAACATCACCTTTCTCGGCTCCATCGTTCGGATTCAGATTTCCATCGGTAATGTTAAATATTTTATGGACACCTTCAATAACCCGCATCTCGATCTTCCTAAAATTGGCGAGAGGGATCAGGTGACTTGCTCGCGTGAAGCGGTTTTGGTGTTGAAGGGTTAGATTTCTCGAGCGCCAGAATTCGGGAATCTCTAAATGGGATTTCCGAATTTTTATTTAACCGACCGTTCAAACCTGCAAATGGCGGAGTCTTTATCAGTATAATAGACTTTACCGGAAATAAAATTGGGACGCAGAAAAACGCGGACGTACGCTGATACAAAAGAAAAAATCTGCGTTTTCTGCGTGGATCGGCGTCCAAAGCCGGTTTTTTGCTTATTACCGATAAAGTCTGACCAATAGACCATGCCGAAAAAAATCTCCGCTTGCCGAAAATTAACGTTCTTTATCGCCGGGCTTGTTTTGATTGCCGTCAGCCTGGCATGCGGATTCAGCGCGCCTGCCCAAAACCAAAGCCGCGCGCCTGCGCCGACTCTTTCCCAACTGCCGGGCGGGGCATTAGCCTCAACTCCAACCCCCATCCTCGCGGAAGCGACTCCCGAATCCGGCCAGCCTTCTTCCCCTGTTCCTGCCGCGCCTCCGCCTGCGATTCCAGAATATCGGCGGTTGACGCTGGAATTTCCGCCGCGAATTCGCGTCGGCGATTCGGATATTATTCGTTTGACGCTGGAAGTGGATGCGCTCGGCAATATTACACCGACGGCGGTGATCGAAGGAAATCGAATTGCCGGCGGAGTTGTTCAAATTCCGAATTTGTATGATACCCATAATGTGATTGCGGAAGCGCGGCTCGATTTGATTGGACCGGAGATCAAGCCTGAAGAGGCAATTGACGAACCATTGTTACCGGGTCAATCTGTCACGTTTTATTGGAGTGTTCATCCGGTCAGCGCGGGAATGTATCGCGGAACAGCGTGGTTGTTCTTGATCTTTGTAGATAAAGTCAGCAAGGAAGAAAGCCGTTTGGCGGTATCCGCTCAACCGGTCGAGATCGAAGCGGTAAATTTCTTTGGCTTAAGCGGGGGCGCGGCGCGAATGTTTGGCGGCATCGGTTCCGTGATTGGCGCCATCCTTGGCTTTCCATTTGTCACCGATATTTTGAAATGGTTGTGGAATCGAGTCCGGCGCAAGGAAAGTTGAGCATATTCGCATGAACAAATATATGACAAAAATCACCCCGTAAATCGGCGTAGACTAATGGGATTTATTTGTTATTAATGGTACAATTTTGCCCGTGCTTTTCCCCGCACGGGTAAATTTTTTTACTGGAGTGAGCATGCAAAACGAATGGCTGTACATCGGTTTGTTCCTTGTGGTGGGAGCGTTGGTGCCCACATCGGCGCTTGTGGCCTCATGGATCGTCTCGCCAAAGAAGCCCAACCCGATCAAGCAAAGCACTTATGAATGCGGCATGGAAACAGTTGGAGAAAATTGGGTTCAATTCAAGGCCCAATATTATATTTTTGCGCTCGTGTTTCTTGTGTTCGATGTGGAAACTGTTTTTCTGTTTCCGTGGGCAGTCTCGCTTGGTCAACTGTCTTTATTCGCGGTTATCGAAGGCATTATTTTTATCCTCATCCTCATCGCCGGCCTCGTTTACGCCTGGCGTAAAGGCATGTTGGAGTGGGTTTAGATAAACTTACATTTTGAAAGGCTGAAAGGCTAAAACCTTCCAGCCTTTTCTTTGTGTAAATTCTCCCTCACCCCTTTCCTCTCTCCTTTTGGGAGAGGGGGCGGGGTGAGGGGACGATTAGGAGCGCCCATGAATTTTTGGACAGACCCTGTTCATTTTGTTGCCCAATGGTTATTGGGATTACTGACCGGCTGGGGAATGCCGGGCTGGCTTGCCAGCCTTTTGATCCAGCTGATCGGCGTTGTCGTGCTTGTATCCATGATGATGGTGATTGACATCTTCCTGGTTTGGATCGAGCGAAAAGTGGTGGCGCGTTTTCAGGACCGTCTCGGTCCCAACCGCGTTGGCCCCTTCGGCATCATCCAGCCGTTTGCCGACATCATCAAGCTGATCATCAAAGAGGATATCACGCCGGACGGCGCGGACAAAGTGATCTATAACCTCGCGCCGGTCCTGTCGCTGATGTCGGTGTTGTTATTGTGGGCGATTGTTCCGCTGGCGCCCGTCATCTTTGGCGTGGATTTGAACGTCGGCGCGCTGTACATCATTGCCGCCGGTGCGATCGGGACTCTTTCCATTATCCTGGCGGCGTGGGCCTCGAACAACAAATTCGCTCTCGTGGGCGCGTTTCGTCAAGTGGCTGTGCTGGTCTCCTTTGAAGTGCCAATGCTTGCAACCATGCTGATCCCGACCATTCTGGCAGGCTCAATGGGCATGAATGAAATCGTTCAGAGGCAAAACGTGTGGTATATCGTCCTCGCGCCCCTTGCCGGTTTGATTTTCATGATCGCGGCGATTGCAGAATTGGGACGTGCTCCGTTCGATTTGAATGAAGCCGAGTCCGAAATCGTGGCGGGGTATCACATCGAATATACCGGCATGAAGTTTGGTCTCTTCTATGCGGGCGAACTTTTGCATGCGTTCACATTTGGCGGCTTCTGGGCAATCTTATTCCTCGGCGGTTATCGTCTCTTTGGGCTGGAGAATTTGGGGCCGATTGTCGCCGCGGTAATTTTGATGGCGAAAGCGCTGTTTGGTTATTGGCTGATCATGTGGGTCAGATATACCGTGATGCGCATCCGTATTGACCACATGCTGGCGTTCAACTGGAAATTCCTGACGCCGCTGGCATTCGCTTTGTTGATTTTGACGGCTTTGATGAATGCGCTTCTGCGCGGGACTTCAAGCGGCGTTTACATCTTGGGTATGCTCTTGACGAACGTTGTTCTCGGCTGGATCGTCATCGAGATTTTGCGCGGCGTGAGCCGACGCGAACGCGAACGCGTTGAAGCGCCCGCACGGCAACAAGCCGCGGCGCATCATTAGGAGGCGACAATATGACTTTTGCGCAAATCATATTCCTGATTACTGCGGCTGTCATCCTCGGCTCTGCGTTGATGGTGGTCTCGACGCGTAATCTCGTCCATGCCGCGTTGTGGCTGATTGTGACGCTGTTCGGCGCGGCGGTTCTGTACGCAATCCTCAATGCGAATTTTCTGGCGGTTGTGCAGGTGGTGGTTTATATCGGCGCGATTGCGATCCTGTTTATCTTTGCCATCATGTTGACGCGCAGGGAGATGCTCGACCGCGGCCCGCAGTTAAACCGCGGCTGGTGGTTGAGCGCCATTATCGCAGTGTTGACGTTCGGCGGGCTGTTCTGGATGCTTCAGAGTTGGAGCGGCTTCTCGAAGGCCGCGCCCGATTTCCCGTCCGGGTATGACGCGGTGAGTCAATTGGGCAAGGCGCTCATTTCGCCAACCGGATTCGTTCTGCCCTTCGAGGTCGCCTCCGTTTTGTTGCTGGCGGCTCTGGTCGGCGCGGTGTATGTGGCGTTTACACGGAAATAGGAGTTCTGATGATCCCGCTTTCCTGGTATCTCATTCTTTCGGCGGCTTTGTTCAGCATCGGTTTGTTCGGCGTGCTTTCGCGCAAGAACGCGGTGGCGATTTTGCTCGGCATCGAATTGATGCTCAACGCAGTAAATATCAATCTGGTGTCGTTCTGGCGTTACGGCGATATTTCGATGATGGCTGGACAGGTCTTTGCAATCATTGTCTTTGCGGTGGCGGCTTCGGAAGTCGCGGTTGGTTTGGCGCTTGTGATTTCCGTATATCGCCGGCGCAACACGGTCATCGCCGATGAGATTGATTTGATGAAGTGGTAATTACTGATCGCTAATTACTAATACAAATTGCCAATCCCATATCGCCTCTTCGTCATTGGCAATTGGAGGCTTCATGACGACTGAAACATTGATTTGGTTAATTCCTCTTCCGCCCGTGCTTGCATTTTTTCTGATCGTTTTATTTACGAATCGGAACAAGGCGCTCAGTCATACGATTGCAGTGGGCGCGGCGTTGTTATCGTGGCTTGGCGCGATGATTGTTTTTGTCCGCGCGCTTGGAACGCATGAACTCGGGGCGAATCCGTTTGCTTCTTCCATCAACTGGATTCCGACTGCCGACACGTGGTTCAAGATCGGCGTGTTGATTGATCCGTTCTCTGCCGCGGTGCTGTTCTTCGTGGCGTGGACGGTTTTGATGATTTTTCTTTACAGCGTTGGCTATCATAATTTCGGCCAGCCCAAAGGCGATCATGATATTGCCGGCTTGCCGCCGCACGGCGCGACCATCGAGGAACACGGACACAAGCACACGGTTCCGTCCATCGAGCCGATGTATTCGCGCTTCTTCGCCTTTATTTCCTTGTTTGCCTTCGGCATGTTCACGCTGGTGGTCTCTGATAATTTGCTGACGCTCTTTGTCGGCTGGGAAATCATGGGCTTGTGTTCTTATCTGTTGATCGGCTTCTGGTACGGAAAACCATCGGCGCGCGACGCGGCGGTCAAAGCCTTCATGACCACGCGCATCGGGGATGTGTTCATGCTGTTGGGCCTTGCCTTCATTTACAGCGCAACCGGTTCGCTTTCGTATCGCGATATTTTCCAGCCGCAGGTTTTGCATACGCTGGCAACGGTGCCGACGCCGGTCTTTGGACTTTCAGCGGCCGGCTTGATGGGGCTTTTGCTCTTCATCGGGACGATTGGCAAATCGGCGCAGTTCCCACTCCATGTCTGGCTGCCGGACGCGATGGAAGGCCCCACGCCGGTCAGCGCGATGATCCATGCCGCCACGATGGTGTCTGCGGGCGTGTACATGATCATCCGCATGTTCCCGCTCATCAGCCTCGATCCGCACACGATGACCGTGATTGCTTTCATCGGTTCGTTCACGGCTTTGTTTGCGGCGACGATTGCCGTGGCGCAAAACGACATCAAAAAAGTTCTGGCTTATTCAACGATTTCACAGCTTGGGTATATGATCGCGGCGGTGGGCGTCGGCGCGTATGTGGCCGCGGCCTTTCATTTGATTACACATGCGTTCTTTAAGGCTTTGCTCTTCCTTGGTTCCGGTTCGGTCATTCACGGAATGGAACACGGCGTTCTTCACACAGGCGATCACAGCGTTGACCCGCAAAACATGTTCAACATGGGCGGTCTGCGCAGGAAGATGCCGATTACATTTTGGACCTTCCTGATTGGCGGCTTCGCGCTTTCGGGTTTTCCGCTCCTCACTGCCGGCTTCTGGTCGAAGGATGAAATTTTCACCGAAGCGTTTGGAAGCGGGCATTTTGCGGTCTTCCTTGTGCTTGCCCTGGCCGCATTTTTGACCGCGTTCTATACGATGCGCCAGATCACGCTGACCTTCCTCGGCAAGCCGCGCACATCCGCCGCGGAACACGCGCAGGAAACGCCGTGGACGATGACCGTTCCGCTGATTGTGCTTTCGGTCTTCGCGATCGGCTATGGATGGGTTGGCATCCCGGAAGACTTCTTGGGGCTTCATCTTAATCCCAGTTGGTTCCATGAATTTGTCGGCAGTACGCTGGCTGTCACCCCTGAAGCAGTTCCGTTCAGCTGGGTTGTGCTGGGCACCTCGCTGGTTGTGGCGCTCGGCGGATTGCTCGTCGGCTGGCTCGCATATCGCAACGTTCAGTCGGCCTCGGAAGATAAATTGCAAATCCCTGTGCTCAAAAACAAATACTACATTGACGAAATTTATGATTTCCTTTTCGTCAAGCCGTCCTACTGGTTTGCGGAGACCTTTGTCTACCAATGGATGGATAAGGGTTTGATTGACGGCATTCTTCATTTGTTCGGCAAAGCAACCAGCGGCATCGGTTCGGCGATTCGCAATTATATTGACCTGCTGATCATCAATCGCACCGTCGGCGACGGCACGGCTCATGTCACACAATGGGCGGGCCGCAACTTGCGTCCCATTCAATCGGGCCGCATCCAACAGTACATGCTGGTCTCGCTGATCATTCTATTGGCAATCGCCGGTTTGCTCTTTTATGTTCTGGTGAGAGTCTAGCGGGTAGGAGTGCATGATGGACTTTCTCAACACTCATCTTCTTAGCTTGATCTTGTTCTTCCCGGCTGTCTCGGCAGTTGTCATGCTCTTTCTGCCGAAGGACGAAGTGAAACTTCTGCGCTGGTTTGCATTCGTTGCCAGCCTGATTCCGTTTGCGCTTTCACTGGTCTTGTGGTTCAGCTTCAATCCCGCCGCGGCCGGTTATCAATTTGAAGAGAAGTATGTCTGGTATGCGGCCATCGGCTCTTCACTGCATCTCGGCGTGGACGGCTTATCGCTAACGATGGTGTTGCTGACCACGCTGTTGACACCGCTGGCGATTTTGGCTTCCTTCAGCGTGACCGACCGCGTCAAGCCGTACATGATGCTCTTCCTGTTCCTCGAAACGGGAATGCTCGGCGTCTTCATGGCGATGGACCTGCTGATCTTCTTCGTGTTCTGGGAGGTTGGCCTCGTCCCGATGTACTTCCTCATCAACCAATGGGGAAGCGCGAACAGGGATTATGCGTCGCTCAAGTTCATGATCTACACCATGGGCGGATCGCTTGGACTTCTGCTCGGCATTCAATTGCTGGGCGCTCTCTTCGGGACTTTCGATCTGGCTGTCATTACTGCAAATTGGACGGCGGCTCAGGGCTTTTTGCTCGGCTTCCCGGTCTCAACGGTGAAGGCGGTGATTTTCTGGGCATTCGTCATTGCGTTCGCCATCAAAGTTCCGATTTGGCCGTTCCATACCTGGCTGCCTGATGCGCATACCGAGGCGCCGACTGCCGGCTCGATGTTGCTGGCGGGCGTTTTGTTGAAACTTGGCGCGTACGGATTTCTGCGGCTCGTCCTTCCGCTTTATCCCGATCAGGCAAAAGAATTTGCCTGGGCGCTCGCCCTGCTTGCAACGGCGGCAATCATCTTTGGCGCGTTCGGTTCTTATGGTCAAACGGACTTTAAACGGCTCGTTGCGTATTCCTCGGTCAACCATATGGGCTTTGTCGTGCTCGGCATCGCCGCGGCCGCTTTGGCGTCCGGGACGGCTGACGCGCGAATCGCGATGAACGGCGCAGTTCTTCAGATGTTCAATCACGGATTGTCTGCGGCTGGAATGTTCTTCCTCGTCGGCGTGATCTATGAGCGGACTCACACCCGCAACCTCAATGACTATGGCGGATTGTTCCCGCTTGTCCCGGTCTATGGCGGCATTTTGATTTTTACTTCCATGGCCTCGCTTGGCCTGCCCGGATTGAATGGATTTGTGTCCGAATTTCTGGTGGTGCGAGGTTCGTATCCGATCCTGACCCCATACACCGCCATCTCCATGCTCGGACTGCTCTTTACCGGCGCTTATATCTTGAAGGGAATTAAACAGGTTTTGCATGGCCCGATGAATGAACAATGGGCGCACGGCGAACATAAACTCACCGAGATCAACACGCGCGAAATTATTGTGATGGCGCCTCTGATGGCTTTGATCCTGCTCATCGGCGTTTGGCCGGCGTGGATCTTGAATGTGATCAATAACGCCGTGATGCACCTGTTCTAAGAGGTGGATGATGACTTTTCCAGTGTTGAGTGTAATTGTCTTTACTCCGCTCGCCGCGGCGTTGATCATTTTGATGCTTCCGCCTCAGCGAAAGACGGAAGCGCGCTCTGTCGCATTAGCCGCCGCGACCTTCGATCTTTTGCTTTCGCTCTGGGTCTATGTTCAGTATTTGACTCAGCATATGACGGGGTATCAATTCGTCGAGCAGTATAGCTGGCTTCCTGCGTTGGGCATCAGCCTCAAGTTCGGCGTGGACGGAATGAGCGCCCCCTTGGTTTTGTTGACCGGCGTTGTGATGTTCACGGGCGTGTTGATTTCGTGGGGCGACAGCGATCCGCATGTGATGGCCGGCATTCAGGATCGCCCACGCGAATTCTTTGCCTTTCTGTTCATTCTTGCCAGCGGCGTGTTCGGAGTTTTTGCGTCCCTTGACCTGTTCATGTTGTTCTTTTTCTATGAGATCGCCGTCTTCCCCATGTATTTGCTGATCGTCATCTGGGGCTGGGTGAAGACGCGCGAATATGCCGCCATGAAGCTGACGCTTTATTTGTTTGTTGGCTCCGTCATCGCCCTGGTCGGCGCCCTGGCCATGTATTGGGCTGCAGGGCAGAACACCGGCGTCTATACGTTTGACATGATTCAACTCGAAAAAGCCGGTTTCTCCGCGGCATTTCAGAACACATGGTTCCTTCCGGTTTTCTTCGGCTTTGCGGTGTTGGGCGGCATCTGGCCCTTCCACAACTGGTCGCCGGATGGACACGTGGCCGCGCCGACTGCGGTTTCCATGTTCCATGCAGGCGTGCTGATGAAACTCGGCGCGTTCGCGGCTTTGCGAGTTGGTATCATGCTTCTGCCTGAGGGCGCGAAATATTGGTCCTGGCTGATCATGTTATGTGCGGGCGTCGCTGTGGTTTACGGCGCATTCATCGCCTTCGTCCAAACAGACTTCAAATACATGGTCGGCTTTTCATCCGTTTCGCACATGGGACTGGTCATGCTTGGATTTTCCACGCTCAACAAGAACGGCCTGACGGGCGCGGGTGTGCAGATGTTCTCGCACGGAATCATGACGGCTCTCTTCTTTGCCGTCGTCGGCATGATTTATGACCGCGCTCATACCCGCGAAATTCCTGAGTTGGGCGGCATGAACAAGATCATGCCGTTCGCGGCGATTGGATTTATCATCGGCGGCTTGGTCTCAATGGGCATGCCGGGCTTCTCCGGCTTCATTGCCGAGTTCCCGATCTTCCTCGGCGTATGGCAATCACAATGGCTGGTGGCGGTCATCGCAAGCATTTCGATCATCATCACCGCGGCCTATATCATGCGAAATATTCGCCAGGTCTTTTTTGGAAAGATGCCGGAAAAATTCGAAGGCCATCTAAGCGGCATCACTGTGTTAGATAAGATCGCGATCACAACGCTTTGCGCGCTGATGATCGTCATCGGTATTTTCCCGTCCTTGATGGTGCCTGTTGTGCAAACGGGCGTGCAACATATCCTGACCTTGCTGGGAGGCGCATAATGTTTTCTTCCACGAGTTTCCTTTCCATCCTCCCTGAAACGCTCGTCCTTATCCTTGGCGTGATTGTGTTGGTCGTTGAACCGTTCTGGAAGGAAGAACAGCGCCGCAGCGCGGGATGGCTGACGGCAGGCGGTTTATTCGCGATTCTCGTTGTCAGTGTTTTGGTCGGACGCCCCGGCGATCCCGCCTCGACGTTTGGCGGCTCCATCCGCTTCGATTGGCTGGGCTTCTTCTTCAAAATGCTTTTCATCTTCAGCGCCGGGATCACTGCCCTGCTTTTGATGGACCATGAAAAAGTCGGGCGCCGCGGCGAAGCGTACGCTCTGCTCCTGGCCTCGACCATCGGTATGTGCCTGATGGCTTCTGCCGCCGATCTCATTACGCTCTATCTTGCAATTGAGACCACATCCATTCCGCTCTATGTACTGGCTGGCTTCATGTTGACCGATGAACGCTCAACGGAAGCGGGCTTTAAATATTTATTGTTCGGCGCGATGACATCCGCCATCATGTTGTATGGATTTAGCCTGCTATATGGGTTTGCCGGGACGACAAATCTCTATGCGTTGGCCGAGGCGTTCAAAGCTGGACAATTGGCGACTCCCGTTTTGTTCGGCTTGATCATCCTCGTCGTGGTGGGACTGGGCTTCAAAGTCTCGATTGTTCCGTTTCATTTTTGGGCGCCCGACGTGTACGAAGGCGCGCCGACGCCGGTCTCCGGTTTTCTTTCGACGGCATCCAAAGCCGCGGGTTTTGCTGTGATTGCGCGGTTGTTCCTCGTGGTCTTCCAAAATGCGGTGATTGACTGGGCGACGATTTTCGCAATCCTTTCCGCCGTCACAATGACGGTTGGTAATTTGCTGGCATTGCCACAGAAGAATCTCAAGCGCATGCTTGCTTATTCATCCATCGCGCATGCTGGTTATGCCATGATCGGAATCGTGGCGGTGTCTAAATTGGGAATCGCCAGCGTCGTTTTCTACCTGCTGGCTTATATCGTCACCAATCTGGCCGCCTTCGGAATCGTCATGGCGGTTGGACGCATCACCGGTTCGGACGAATACGATGCGTATCGCGGTTTGAGTCGCCGTTCGCCGTGGCTGGCTTTGGTCATGCTGGCCGCGTTCCTGTCGTTGGCGGGGATGCCGCCCTTCGGCGGTTTCGTCGCCAAGGTTTTGGTTTTTGCCGCCGGCATTCAGGCCAACTATATTTGGCTGGTTGTCATTGGCATTCTAAATTCCATCGTGGGCCTTTACTACTACCTGAATGTATTGAAGTATGTGTATCTGTTTCGCATGGAGAAAGAGGATGAGGAACAGCATCCAATCGCAGTATCTCGTCCGTATGCAATTGCTTTGATCGTGCTGGCGCTGGGCATCGTACTTCTTGGCACCGTCTTTGGCCCGTGGTTTGGTTTCTCGAATGCGGCCGCAATGAACCTGTTTTGATCGTTCGTTGACATTGATTTAGCCTGTTTGTTATAATCGTGCGGCATGGCGCAATCGGATAAAGAACGCAAGAACATTATCAACACAGTATTGATTGTCATGGTAGGGCAGGTCGGATGCCTGACGCTTATCGTCATTCTGGCGTCCTTGTTCGGTGGGTTGTGGCTCGATAAAACTTTCAATACAAAACCGTTGTTCACATTGATCCTGCTCTTTGCAGGCATCCCTCTCTCGGTCATTCTGATGCTGGTCATCGCGCGTCGAACGATCGCGAGATTAAAATCTAAACCCGAAACAGACGAGAAAAAGAATCTCTCTGCATAGGAGGTAACTTGGAAACTCAGAAACGCAAACCCTGGCGGCGCTGGGTCGTCTTGGCGCTGATGATCGTTGGATTCATTATTGGCGGGATGGCCTATTTCGTTCCCGTTCAACCGGAGATCACATTTGCGGCTGAACGGTTGGTCGAGGAACCTCTTTTCACCCTGCCGGTTCTCGGCCCGTTCTATTTGGTAAATACGATTCCGCCGTTGATATTCACCGTGCTGCTGGTGGTCGTCCTTGCATTTTTTACCAACCGTTCTATGCAGAAGAGCGCTCAGACGGATATGGTCCCGCGCGGCCTCGGGAACTTGATGGAAGCGTTCTTTGAACTGCTTTACAACATGACCGAAGGCGCAACCGGCGCAAAATGGGCGCCTATGATCTTTCCGTGGTTTGCCACGATCATGTTTTACGTATTGTTTGCAAATCTTCTCAAGTTGCTCCCTGGATTCGAATCGATCGGCCTCTTGCGCCAGGTTGCTCAGGGGCACCCCGTTGCCGGCGGGATTCTCCTGCCGGGCGAAGTGGCCAACGGCTACGTGCTTGTGCCGTTCTTGCGCGGCGTGTCCATAGACCTGAATTTTACTTTAGCCATCGCTCTGATTTCCGTCTTTATGACTCAGATCATCGGCGTACAAACGCAAGGCTTTGGTTACTTCTCCAAATTCTTCAATGTGCGCAACATGTTCAAGGTCCCGTTCTTTGGCGCCATGGATTTTCTGGTCGGCTTGTTGGAGATCATCTCCGAATTCTCCAAGATCATCTCGTTTGCCTTCCGTCTTTTTGGAAACATGTTTGCGGGTTTGGTCTTGGTGGCGATTGTTTCGTCATTGCTGGGCCGGATTAGCATCCTGCCTTCGATGATTATGCTGTTCGAGTTGTTTGTTGGCGTAATTCAGGCATTCGTATTTGGTATGTTGACAATGGTTTTCATGGCGCAGGCCACGCAGGGCCACAGCCACGAAGAAGAGCATGAGGAAGAGCATAAAGAAGCTCATGTAGAACCTGCGGAAGCTCACGCGGTATAAAAAACGAAAGGAATTAATCAGGAGGCTCATAATGGAAGGTAACATTTTGGATGCAATGCGCTATGTTGGCGCCGGTCTCGCCATGATCGGCGCGGCAGGCGCGGGTGTGGGAATCGGTTTGAGCGTTCAAGGCGCATTGACCGGCATGGCTCGCAATCCCGATACATATGGCAATCTGCTGACGAACATGATTCTGGGTATCGCTTTTTCCGAGGCCATCGCGATCTATTGTATGGTGATCGCATTCCTCATGCTCTTCAAAGTTGTGTAGGCCAGGAGCATTCTATGGACGCGCTTGGAATTAATCTCGGTTTTCTCGTCGTTCAGATCATTGCCTTTATCATTGTCTTCTTGACCCTTCAGGCATGGGTTTACAAGCCGATGCTGAACATGATGGAAACCCGCAAGAAGAAAATTGCACAGGGGATGGAGGATGCCCGCATCGCGGCGGATGCCCGCGCCGCGGCAGAGAAGGACGCCGCCAAGATCATCGCAGACGCTCAGGCGCAGGCGGCTCGCATCGTGAATGAAGCGACGGCTCGCGCCGAAAAAGCGGCCGCGCAGGTCAGAACAGACGCGGAAAAAGAAATCGCCAAACTCCGCGAAGGCGCGGCGGCTGAGGCCGCCATGGAACGCGATCGCATTCTCGGAGATCTGCGCAGCCAGGTCGCCGCATTGGCTATTGCCGCGGCCCAGAAACTGGTCGGCGAAGCGATGGATGAAAAACGCCAGCATGCGTTGATTGACGAATTCTTCTCCGGCGTAAAATCCGGAAAAGTGGTTGTGCTGGATGGAATGGATGTCAGAGGCAGTTCAGCCGAAGTCACCAGCGCATTGCCGTTGAATCAAACCGAGCAGGATACGGTTAAACAAGAAATCCTTTCCAAGGTTGGCGCGCAAGCGGTGACCTTCCGCGTCGATCCGTCCATTCTTGGCGGACTCGTGATCAGGGTTGGCGATAAGGTAGTGGACGGCTCGGTATCCGGCAAGCTGGAAGGCTTGCGGCAGAGCCTGAAATAACGCGCTTTAGACAGACGAGGGTTTTGGCGATAGAATTGCCAAAACCCTTTTTTGTTATATGAATTTGAAAACACTCAGACAAATTTTTTCCGGGCTTTCACTCGACCATTTACCTTTGCAGTTGCCGGATGTTCCAATCCGCGGGATCGCGATTGACAGCCGAGCCGTCAGCCCCGGCTGTCTCTTCGTTGCGATGCGGGGCGGTTCTGCAGATGGACACGATTACATTCAAAGCGCGATTCAAAACGGCGCGGCGGCAATTGTAGGGGAGAGGGATTTAACCGGACTTGCCGTGCCCTATATTCGGCTTGAAAATTCGCGTCAGGCTTTGACTTGGATCGCGGCCGCGTTTTACGATTGGCCGGCCCGCAAGCTGACGGTGATCGGCGTTACCGGCACGGACGGCAAAACCACAACGACAAATTTGATTTATAAAATTTTGCTGGCCGCAAACATCAGAGCCGGAATGATTTCGACGGTCAACGCGGTGATCGGCGGGCAAATTTTGGATACGGGCTTTCACGTTACCACGCCCGACGCGCACGATGTGCAGAGTTATCTCGCAAAAATGGTGGATGCCGGTTTGACGCATGTGGTATTGGAGACGACATCGCACGGCCTGGCCCAGCACCGCGTAGACGCCTGCGAGTTCGACATCGGCGTGATCACCAATATCACACATGAACATCTGGATCAGCACGGGTCGTACGAAAACTATCGTGCCGCAAAAGGAAGATTATTTACCAGCCTGGAAAAAACACTGCCAAAGAAACAGGGCAACCCGCGCTTGGCGGTGTTAAATCGCGATGACCGTTCTTATGAGTATCTTGACTCGATCACGAAAGTGAAAAAGATAAGTTATGGCGTGGGGGAGGGCGCCGATGTGCATGCTGAAAGAATAGCGTACAGTCCATCGGGGATTCGATTTGAAGCGGTTTTCAATTCGTTGCGCGTAGCCATTAAAAGCAATTTAATTGGCGCATACAACATCTCAAACTGCCTCGCGGCATTATCCGCAACAGTGATTGGCTTGGGCATCGAGCCTGAAACCGCGGCGCGGGGCATTGCCTCGTTGGATGGCGTCCCGGGACGGATGGAACAAATTGATATGGGACAGGATTTCACAGCCATCGTTGATTTTGCCCACACGCCAAATGCGTTGAGAGTTGCCTTGGAAGCCGCACGTGAAATGCTTTCTTCGCCAACCGCAGGAAGTGCGGGAGCCGCAAAGAACGAGTCGAAGCCCGGCGTTGTGAGCGGGCTGGGCGGTTTAGAAAGACAAAGCGGAACGCGGCGCGTCATTGTGGTATTCGGTTCGGCGGGATTACGCGATAAGGAGAAACGCCGCATGATGGCAGAGACGTCCGCAGAACTGGCTGATTTTACGGTTCTGACCGCCGAGGACCCGCGCACGGAATCGCTGGATGGAATCCTCGAGGAAATGGCGGCCGGCGCGAGGTCCCGCGGCGGACGCGAAGGCGAAACGTTTTGGCGCATTCCAGATCGCGGCGAAGCCATCAAATTTGCGTTGAGTCTGGCGCGTCCCGGCGATATTGTCTTATCGTGCGGAAAAGGCCACGAACAATCCATGTGTTTTGGCCAGATCGAATATCCGTGGGATGATCGCATTGCGATGCGCGCCGCGCTCGCCGAATTGTTACATTTGGACGGACCGAAGATGCCTTATCTTCCCACGCAGGATAAAACGGAAGCGGAATGGTTGGCCAAATAAATCTGGCGGCCGCCAGACGCCAGCAGGAGCGATGGAATGATTGAAGTAAAACCAGTGACTTTACAAGGCAAATATGTGCGGCTTGAGCCGTTGAGCGAAGCGCACGTTCCTGCTTTGGCGGAGATTGGCGTTGGTCAGCCCTTCTGGAACTTCATGGTTTATGGGAAGATGGAAAGCGTGGACGATATGTTACGCTGGGTGAAAGATCTATTGGCCCGCGCCGAAAAAGGCACGGACCTGCCGTTTGCTGTGATCCATCTTCCATCGGGACGCGTGGCGGGCGCGACGCGTTATCTCAACATTACGCCGGAGCATAATGGTTTGGAAGTGGGCGGCACGTGGTACGGTCTCGAATTTCAGCGCACCGTGGTGAACACCGAATGCAAATATTTATTGATCAAACATGCCTTTGAAGATTTGGGATGCATCCGCGTGCAGTTGAAGACGGATTCGCGTAATGTCCGCTCGCAAAAAGCGATTGAGCGCATCGGCGCGGTAAAGGAAGGCGTGCTTCGCAATCACATGATTTTGCCGGATGGATATATCCGCGACTCGGTGTTTTACAGCATCATTGATTCTGAATGGCCGCAGGTGAAAACGCGGCTGGAAAAGATGCTGGAAAAGTAGCGCTTATTCCAACGGCAGATAGACGCGGAAAAGACGGCGATCCCCGGGATTGCCGGACGGGGGAGAATCGCCTTGCGGCCTGGAAAATGCTATGGACAACTTTGTAAAGGCTCTGTGCCTTTTTTTATTTTTGTGGTAAAAAAACAGCATGTGGCAGACATATATAAACGCAACCTCCGTAGATGAAGTACTCGAAACCTTGAGCAATAAAGGCGAACGCGCCCGCATCGTTGCCGGCGCGACGGATTTAATCCTCGAACTCGAGCGCGGCGTCCGCAAGGGAATTGACACGCTCATTGATGTAACCCGCATTCCCGGCCTCGATCAAATTCAACTTGACGAAGATGGCGTCATTCATCTTGGCCCGCTGGTGACTCACAATCAGTGCGCCGCGTCCGATTTGATTCGCGAGCGCGCCTATCCATTGGCCCGCGCGGCGTGGGAAGTCGGTGCGCCGCAGATCCGCAACCGCGGCACAATCGCCGGCAACCTCATCACCGCCTCCCCCGCCAACGACACCATCACTCCGCTGGTGGCGTTGAACGCGTCCGTGACGCTTGCCTCGGTGCGCGGCGAACGCAAAGTTGCATTGCAGGATTTTTATACCGGCGTTCGCAAGACGGTCATGCAAGCGGACGAAATGCTCGTTGATATCTCCTTCCCGGCGACGACAAAAGATCAGCGCGGGACGTTCATCAAGCTGGCGCTGCGCCGCGCCCAGGCCATTTCATTGGTCAATGTCGCTCTGGTCTTGACGTTGAAAGCGGGCGCCGTTAAATCGGCTTCGATCACGCTCGGGGCTGTCGCGCCGACCATCATCCACGCGCCCGAGGCGGAAGCATATCTCATCGGCAGGAAACTTAGCGATGATGTCATTGCACAAACAGCGCAATTAACCATGGAAGCAAGCAGACCCATTGACGATATTCGCAGTTCCGCCGCGTATCGAAAGCAAATGGTCAAAGTAATCACGGCGCGTGGGTTGAAATCTCTGCGCGATAAAACCGAACGCGAAGGTTTTCCGGAGAAACCGGTTTTGCTGTGGGGGAAAGAAAAATCAAATGGAGCCGCGCCCGCTCAAAGTTCCAGCCACGGCGCAAAAGCCGAAATCAAAACCACCATCAACGGAAAGAAATATACGTTCACGTCCGGTCACGAAAAAACTTTATTGCGTTTATTGCGCGAAGAGGGCATGCTGACCGGAACGAAGGAGGGCTGCGCCGAAGGCGAATGCGGAGCCTGCACGGTTTTCCTCGATGGCAAAGCGGTCATGTCTTGCCTTGTGCCCGCGCCGCGCGCCCACAATGCGGAAATTGTCACCATCGAAGGACTTGCCAAAGGCGAAGAACTTCATCCTGTACAGCAGGCTTTCATTCAGGACGGCGCGGTGCAGTGTGGATATTGTACGCCCGGCTTTATCATGTCCGCCGTAAAATTATTGGAGGAAAATCCAAACCCTTCCAGAGATGAAATCGAGCAGGCGATCACCGGCAACTTGTGCCGCTGTACAGGTTACTATAAAATCGTACAGGCAATCGAAGACGCAGTGAAAATAGGTGTGTGACGGATGACCAATGGGCAAATATAGTTCTCTCAGTCAACGCAGATCGCCCCCAAAGCCCGATCAGCCTCATGCCATTTGGCGCGGTATCGGCTGTTTGATGATTGTGATCGTGCCGCTGATGTCTTTCGGTCTGGCATGGATCACAACGAATGTTGCGATCCAGCAACGCTGGCCCTTGCCGTCGGAGTTGACCGGTTACCCGGTGATGCCCGCCTTGCTTTGGAATCTTCAAGGATTAAATCCAATCCTTGCGTGGATTCAAAGCATTGACAATTTATATCTTTTAGCCGCGATGACGGCGCTGTACACTGTGATTCTCGGCGCGGTCATTTCTTTTATTTACGCTGTGATCTATCGTTTTGTCGGCCCGCCCCGGCTGGGTCCGCTGGACGTGGAACGACCCAGAGTCAAAGTCAAGAAATACACACGATGAAAAAAATGCTGTGGATTTATCCACAGCATTTTGATTAATCCACTGAAGGCGTTTCGCCTTCTTCGTCATCTTCAATGGGCGTTTCGGATTGTTCTTCTTCCGGCTCGGGCCATTCCGACTCTTCGCCTTCGCTCTTTTTCTCCGTTTCCGATTCGCTCTCCCCGGCTTCTTCGCTTTCTTCCTCGGCTTCGCCTCCTTCCGCTTCTCCTTCTTCAGATTTTTCCTCTTCGCCCTCTTCAACTTCCTCTTCGCTTTCCTCCGTTTCTTCGGGCTCAGTCTCTTCCTCTTCGCTTTTGTCTTCAGCCTCCTCGGCTTCTTCCTGTTCTTTGTTTTCCTCGGAATCTTTTTCTTCGGATTCCTCGTCCGACCCTTCTTCTTCCACCTCTTCCTTTTCGCTTTCTTCTTTATCTTCCTCCTCAGATTCTTCGGATTCTTCTGCTCCCTCCGCTTCCGATTCGTTCTCTTCCTTGCCTTGCTCCTCGCTGTCTTCCTCCTCACCGTCTTCTTCCTCTTCGGCGTCTGCAACTTCTTCCGCGTCCGCCTCTTTGAAACCCTTCTCTGCCTTGCTCTCGCTTGATTCGGATTCTTCCGAACCGTCTCCTTCCATGTTCTCATCCGCAAGATCATCCGCGCCGGATTCTTTTGTGCCGCGTTCCGCCCAGGCTGTAACCACGTAATTGTGCACCTCCGGCATTTCTTCGCGCAGCGAATCCATGAATCCGGAATAGTCGCGATAAAGGCTGCGATCATCCGCCTCGCCGCGGCCCAATTCCTTGTGGACCGCCCCCAGCATGGCCAGCGCCTCCTCCGGCGATAAATCGCGCGCATCCAGCCGCGACTGCAGATAATCCAGTATTCCCTTTGCGCCAGCGTCTTTGAACAATTCATCCGAATAAGGCATGTGAACCTCGCACAGAAAGCATCAATATACTCTAGACCATTCAAAAGGGCAATCGTGAGTGGTTGTATAATAACCCCAGACTCATAAATACGGAGACTCTCATGTCGGCAATTGGACAATCCATTCCACGCGTGGATGCACGCGATAAAGTAACCGGAAAGGCCGATTACTCCGGCGATCTTTCCATGAAGGGCATGTTGCATATGAAGATTCTGTTTGCTGAACGGCCGCATGCCCGCGTCAAAAGCATCAAGACGGTCAAAGCAGAAGCCGCCCCCGGCGTGGTTGCGGTTTTCACCGCCAGGGACGTTCCAGTCAACGAATACGGCTTGCAGATACCCGATCAGCCCGTTCTCTGCGGACCGGGTTCTTCAAAACCTTATACGGACATCGTCCGATTTGTCGGCGATCAGGTTGCAGTGGTGGTCGCGCAGACTGAGGCGCAGGCGCAAGCCGCGTTGCGCTTGATCGAAGTGGAGTACGAGGACCTGCCGGTATTGAGCGATCCCGTCGAAGCGATGAAACCGGGAGCGCCGCTCCTTCATCCCGACCGGGGCGATTCGAACATTTGCGTGCATTACAAAATTCGCAAAGGAAATGTCGAAGAAGGTTTTGCAAAAGCAGATGTGATCGTCGAAAGCGAATATCATACGCCCGCGCAGGAACACGCCTTCCTGCAACCCGAAGCCGGCCTTGCTTACATTGACGAAGAAGGCCGCGTTACCGTCGCCTGTGCGGGACAATGGACAAACGCCGACCGGGCTTCCATTGCCCATGCGCTCAATTTACCGGAGGAACGCATTCGGGTGATCTACCCGGCCATTGGCGGCGCGTTTGGCGGACGCGAAGATTTGTCGGTTCAAATTGTGCTGGCGCTTGCCGCATGGAAACTTCAGCGGCCGGTCAAAATTATTTGGAGCCGTCGCGAATCCATCATCGGACATTCCAAGCGGCACCCGGTCACGCTGCGCGCAAAATGGGGCGCAACAAAAGACGGCATGTTGGTCGCGGCGGAAAACGAAATCATCGGCGACGGCGGGGCGTATATGTACACCTCCAACAAAGTGCTGGGAAATTCCACGATCACATCCACGGGACCATACTTCATCCCCAACGTAAAAACGGATGTATATGGCGTTTATACAAACAACGTGCCAAGCGCGGCGTTCCGCGGATTCGGCGCGCCGCAGGCGTTGTTCATGGCAGAATGCCAGATCAATAAGATCGCAGAAAGACTCGGCATGGATCCGGTGGAGATCCGATTGAAGAACGCCCTCCGCGAAGGACTCACATTGGGCGTCGGCACGCCGCTTCCGGAGCCGGTCAGCATATCGAAGGTCATCGAAACTGCGGCCAAAAAAGCCAACTGGACGCCGATCGGTAAATCTCCAACTGTGGCGCGCCGTCAATCCGCTTTGGCGCGCGGGTGGGGCTTTGCGGCGGGATTCAAAAATGTCGGCTTCTCGTTTGGTTATCAGGAAAACAGCTGGGCCAGGGTGGAAATCCACGGCAACGGCAATATCGAACGCGTGATCGTTCATCACGCCGGCGCGGAGGTGGGGCAGGGCACCCATACCGCGATGGCGCAAATGGCCGCCGAAGCCGTTGGAATTGATCCGTCGAAAGTGAAAGTGATTCCGTCAGACTCTGCAACGCAGGGGGATCCCGGCTCATCATCCGCCTCGCGCATGACGTTTATGGCGGGCAACGCCATCAAAGGCGCGGCGGAAGCGGCTTTGAGAAAATGGCAGGCGGAAGAACGACCGGCTATTGCTGAATATACTTATCTGGCCCCCAAGACCACACATATGGATCACGAGACCGGCTATTCCTACCCGAACTTTTCCTACGCGTATTCCGCTGAGGCCGTGGAAGTGGAAGTGGATACCGAAACCGGTCATGTCCGGCTCGTGAAAGTTGTCGTTGCCGATGACGTCGGCAAAGCCATCAATCCGAATCTTGTCGTCGGACAGATCGAAGGCGCAGTTGTCCAGGCGCAGGGATACGCCATCACCGAGGATTTCAAAACGAAGGACGGCCGCGTACTGACCGATCAATTGAGCACGTATCTGCTTCCAACGATTCTCGACATCCCGGAAAAAATCGAATCGGCGATCGTGGAAGTTGCCGAACCGAACGGGCCGTGGGGGGCGCGCGGCGTCGGCGAGATTCCATTCCTGCCTCTGGCTCCCGCCATTGCCGCCGCGATCCACGATGCGACCGGCGTGTGGATCAATGAATTTCCGTTCACGCCCGAACGCGTTTTGCGGGCGTTGGGGAAAATATAATTTCATACGGGTACATATACCCATTATGGGATTTCCTTACCGAGGCGAGACCAAAGAATTGAACGATGAGGCGCGCCGGCGCATCGGCGGCGCGTTTATTCGACTCTCCAACGGATACACACATTACGAACTTGACGGGCCTGCCCCCGCTTCTGGCCCTGCTTCCAGATTGGGGAGAGGGAGAGAGGGAAGGGCGGCTGTTGCGCTCGTTCACGGATTCTCCGTTCCCTATTTCATCTGGGACCCGACGTTCCACGCGCTGACCTCAGCCGGATTCCGCGTTTTGCGATATGACTTATTCGGACGCGGTTTCTCCGACCGTCCGCGCGTGAACTACAACCTCGATTTGTTCATTCAGCAATTGCATGAGTTGTTGGATAAACTTGACATTCAGCAAGTCTTTGTCGTCGGACTTTCCATGGGCGGAGCAATCGCATCTGGTTTCACGGTGAAATATCCCGAACGTGTCTTGAAACTGGTTTTGATTGATCCCATTGGGACACAACCGATGCCGCTTTCATGGATTTATAAAGCCGCGATCTTGCCCGGCATCAGCGAGTTAATTTTTGGATTGGCTGGAACCGAAAAAATGATCGCGGCGGTTGCCTCCGATTTTTTCGACGCCGCTTATGTGGAAACGTTTCAAGATCAATACCGTCCGCAAATGCAATATCATGGCTTCAAGCGCGCAATTCTCTCCACGCTCCGCAACAAAACCGTGAACGGCTTTCCTGAAATCTATAAACAATTGGGAGAACTGTCCGTGCCCGTCTTGCTGTTCTGGGGACGCCGCGATCAGACCCTGCCCTTTGAGCAAAGCAAGTCCATTCTGGAATTGGTGCCGCGCGCCGAATTCCATGCGATCGAGAATGCAGGCCACATTCCACATTACGAGAGGCCGGAGATCGTCAACCCGATCCTGATCCAATTCCTTGAGAAATAAGGCAAAGCGGGAAAACTCCTTGCGCATTTGAATTTTGGCGCGGGCCAAATCGTGAAGAAACGCCCGCTTTGTTTCCTGTATAATTCCCCCCATGATCAAAAGACTTCGCATCGCCATTCTCAAACATAAGTACAAAGCCGGCGTATTCATTTTGCTTTCCGCCGCGTCG
>JBHORD010000112.1:0-16902 GCA_042408355.1 Anaerolineales bacterium | reverse complement strand
CTCTCCTTTCATCCCCAATCTGGAGAGGAGAGGGCAGGAAAAGGTGAGGGATCAAACGAAGGTGTCTAAAAAAACTGTTCAACGCGTGAAGCATATTCCCCAACGAACCTGTGTGGGATGCCGCACTGTGATGGCAAAACGCCAGCTGGTGCGTATCGTGCGCACAGCAGACGGGGTGATGGTTGACCCAACGGGCAAACTGGCCGGACGCGGCGCGTACCTGCATGACCGCCGTTCCTGCTGGGAGGCTGGATTGAAAGGCGCATTAGCTCACGCCCTTAAAGTCCAGCTGACCGAGGCCGACCGCGCACGTTTGCAAGTTTTTGTGAATACGCTCCCCGAAGCGGAGGCCGGCGAACAGTCTATGTAACGAAGGATCGCTCATAGGCTGCCGCCGGGATGAATCAGCAAATGAAAAATGGCTGGTTCGATATTTTGGAATTCGGAGGTGGCCCTTGAGTAAAAACATTGAACTTCCTGCCAGCATCGTGATTCGCGATCTGGCGCAAAAAGTCGAGAAGAGTCCCATTGAGATTATTAAGAAATTGATGTCGAATGGCGTGATGGCCGGCATCAATCAAGCCGTGGATTTCGATACTGCCGCGATTGTGGTGGCCGAATATGGTTTTGACGCGGTCCCCGAGGCGAAGGAAGAAATCAAGAAGGAAGAAACCGGTGAAGTTCCGCTCTGGCGGCGGTTAATCGCCGATGAAGACGCTTCGAAATTAATGGTCCGCCCGCCGGTCGTGACTATTCTCGGGCATGTGGATCACGGCAAAACTTCGTTGCTTGATGCGATCCGTCAAACGGATGTGGCCGCAGGCGAAGCGGGCGGGATTACCCAGCACATCGGCGCTTATCAAGTGGAGAAGAAGGGGCGCACGATCACATTTCTTGATACGCCCGGCCACGCCGCGTTTACCGCCATGCGCGCCCGCGGCGCACAGGGCGCGGACATTGTCATTTTGGTCGTCGCCGCGGATGACGGCGTGATGCCGCAGACAAAAGAGGCAATTGCCCATGCCAAAGCAGCGCGCGTTCCGATCATTGTGGCATTGAACAAGATTGACAAACCCAACGCCAATCCGGAACGTGTCAAACAACAGCTGGCTGAATTCGAGCTTGTCCCCGATGAGTGGGGCGGCAACACAATGGTGATTCCGGTTTCCGCAAAACAAAAACAGGGAATTGACGATCTGCTTGAGGCCATATTGCTGGTGGCGGATAATATGAATATCCGCGCCAATCCATCCGGCAAAGTGATCGGCACCGTCATCGAGGCGGAAGTGGATAAATCCAGAGGCACGATTGCCACGCTTCTCGTCCAGAACGGCACGCTTGAAGTGGGCGATATTGTCGTGGCGGGCAAATCGTATGGCCGCATGAAAGCCATCACAGATTACAGAGGCAAGCCGATCAAAAAGGCGCCGCCTTCTACGCCGGTTTCTGTCATGGGATTGAACGATGTCCCGGCGGCTGGGGATCTGTTCCAGGTGGTCGCTTCGGAACGGGAGGCGCGGGCCATTGTCGCCGAGCGCCTGAACGCGGAAAAGTCGCAGGTTCAGGCGCGGAAAAAAGTCTCGCTTGAAGATTTGTTTGCGAGTGTGCAATCCGGCGATGCGAAGGAACTTCAATTGATCGTCAAAGCCGATGTGCAAGGTTCGCTCGAACCGATCTTGCTCGAATTGGAAAAATTGGGCAAGGGCGAAATTGGCATCAATGTTCTTTACGCCGAAACCGGCAATATCGGAGAGAATGATGTGATGCTGGCGTCGGCCTCCAAAGCCATCATTATCGGTTTCAATGTGCAGGCCGATGTTTCCGCGCGCCGGCTGGCGGAATCAGAAGGCGTCTCGATTCGTCTTTATGACATTATTTATCGATTGACGGAAGATATTGAAAAAGCGCTCAAAGGGATGCTTGAACCGGAGATCGTTGAGAAAGTCATCGGACGCGCCACCGTGCTGGCTGTGTTCCCCGCCTCCAAACTTGGACGTGTGGCGGGCTGCCGCGTTACGGAAGGCGAACTGCGCCGCAATGCGAAAGTGCGTTTGTTTCGCGGCGCTGACCTCGTCTATGAGGGCGAGATGGCTTCGCTCCGCCATGAAAAGGAAGATGTGCGCGAAATCCGCACGGGTTTTGAATGCGGCGTCGGCTTCAAAAATTTCAACGATATTCAAGTCGGCGACCTGCTGATTTGCTATGTTCTGGAAAAGAACGCGTGAGGGCTTCCAACCCACACAAAAGGCATATATTTTCTGAAGCCTGCTCTATGGTTTTAATGATCAACTGATGTTACGCAGTTTCCTCGTAGCGCGGCATTCATGCCGCCTGAAAGTGCAAGATGAATCTCGCACTACCGCGTAAGGTGAGTGAATAAATTATGCCGTCGGGACTTCGCCTTCAACGCATTGCTGATCGTATTCGACAGGAACTCTCGGAGATGCTCATCCGCGAGATCAGCGACCCGCGCTTGAAACTTATTTACATCACAGACGTCAAAGTGGACAGGGAACTGGCGTATGCCGACATTTACGTTTCGGCTGTCGAAGGGGCGGAGCGCTCGACCGAGGTCTTAAATGGGTTAGAATCGGCCAACGGCTTCATCCGCCGGACCCTGGCCAGGCGCGTACAACTTCGGGTCTTTCCACGCTTACGTTTTCATTGGGATCCTACGCCTGAAAACGCGGACCGCATCGAGAAGGTCCTGATGGAATTGCGTCAGAAGCAAAGAGCCCGTTGAAAGACCGTAACTTTTAGATGGTTATAACGACCAAATCAGAACAACGAGGAGAGGTTTCTCAATATTCATGAACGAATCAAACATTCATGCCATTCAAGCCAGATTGAACGAAGCGAAGAATGTGCTGGTGGCTTCACACGTTCGGCCCGACGGGGATGCGGTCGGCGCGCTCCTGGGATTTGGACTGGCGCTTCAACAGGCCGGCAGGAAAGTGCAGATGGTTTTAGCGGACGGCGTGCCGTCCTCCTTCAAGCATCTTGAAGGCGCGAGTCAAATCAAGACCAAAATTGAGGGAACATTCGACACGTTTGTAACGCTGGATTGCGCCGACTTCAAACGCACCGGCAAACCTTTCGAATCAGCGGGACAGCCGGATATCAACATTGATCATCACATCACCAACGAGCGGTTTGGAAAATTGAATTTGGTGGAAGGGGAGGAAGTCGCCACCTCTGCGATCCTCGCGAAATATCTGCCGGTTTGGGGTTATCAAATTACAAAGCCCGTCGCCGCCGCGTTGTTGACCGGCATCATCACCGACACACTGGGCTTTCGCACATCGAATATGACGCCTGAGGCGCTGCGTCAGGCCGCGGCGCTCATGGAGGCGGGCGTGGATATGTCCGAACTTTACATGCGCGGACTGGTCCGCCGTTCGTATGAAGCGACGCGTTATTGGGGCAGTGGTCTGACAAATTTGCAAAGAAAAAATGGGATTGTGTGGGGTACATTAACATTGGAGGATCGCAAAACTGCGGGCTATTCTGGAAACGACGACGCGGATCTCATCAACATCATTTCTGCGATAGACGGTTTTAAAGTCGGCATGATCTTTGTTGAACAAAATGATCATCGCGTCAAGATTTCGTGGCGCGCGTTGGAGCCGGGCATTGACGTTTCACCCATGGCCGCATATTTCGGCGGCGGCGGTCACGCGGCTGCCGCGGGCGCGGACGTGGACGGCTCATTAAACGAAGTGACGGAGAAAGTTTTAACCGTGACTCAGCAAATGCTCAGGAACTAGTTCTATAATGCAGCGTTGTTTTCTCAAAGGATTACGTTGAAGAGACAGAGGATATAGGAGGAAAAATAAATGGATAGTCAGGATGTAAAAAATGCCATCTCCGGAGTTCTGGTTGTGGATAAACCGGTTGGAATGACATCGCATGATGTAGTGCAGGCGATTCGCAATGGAACGGGTTTACGCCGCGCAGGACATACTGGCACGCTCGACCCGCGCGCCTCAGGCGTGCTGGTGGTGCTTGTAGGCCCGGCCGTTCGTTTGAGCGAATTTGTCTCCGCCTCGGATAAGCGTTATCAGGCGATCATTCGGCTTGGCTCCACGACCGACACGTTCGATGCCGACGGAAAGTTTACTCGTTCCGGCGAACCGGTGAATGTCACAGAAGAACAATTTGAAAAAGTTCTTAAGACTTTTATCGGCGAAATCGAGCAGACGCCGCCGCCGTATTCCGCCGTCAAAGTGCAGGGACGCAAGGCGTACGAAATGGCGCGTCAAGGCGAGGAAGTGGAACTGCTTCCGCGCAAGATCACGGTTCATCATCTCGAAGTGCTCGAATGGGCGCCGCCCGAAGTGGTGATTGACGTACATTGTTCATCCGGAACGTATGTCCGTTCGCTGGCGAACGATCTCGGCAACGCTTTGGGATGCGGCGCGTATCTCGTCGGTCTGCGGCGCACCAAAAGCGGACGCTTCTCTTTGCGCGACGCCACTCCGTTAAGAAAATTGCAGGAAGCGTTTCACGCCGGCAACTGGTATCAATATTTGATCCCGGCCGCGGAAGCGTTGGCCGAATGGCCCGCGGTCGAACTCAGCCCGGATGAAGTCGAAGCAGTGCGCCACGGACACCGCGTCAAAGCCGCACCGGACGCCAAACCCGGATTGGTGCGCGGCGTCAGCACGCAGGGCGAACTGGTCGCGTTGATGGATTTGGTCACCGGCGAAACCGGCGAACCGGAGTGGCAGCCGAAGAAGGTATTCTTCTCGTAAATAGAATCTGAACGCGAAGAACGCAAAGGCGAGGAAATTTCGCGTCTCTTGTGGGACCTCCCTGCCATTTCTGCCAGGGTAAGTGTACAATTGCCGCGCCCTTTATAAATAACTCACCTTACGCGGTTGTGTGAGATTCATCTCGCATTTCTAGGCGACATGAATGTCGCGCTACGAGAAAACTGCGTAACATCAGTAAATAAATGAATCACGCACATTCCCTGGATGAACTTCATTTGCAAAATAGCTGGCTGACGGTTGGCGTCTTCGACGGCGTTCACCGCGGCCACCAGCAGATCATCGCAAAATTAACGGCGGGCGCGCACAGAGTCAATGTGCCTGCCGTTGTTTTGACATTCTGGCCGCACCCTGCCACAGTTTTGGGACACGGCGAAGTCAAGTGCCTTACCATGCCGGATGAACGCGCCGAATTGCTCGGTTCGTTCGGCGTGGATTTTATTGTGACGCATCCGTTCGATTCGTCGGTTGCGAATTTATCGGCGCGCGAGTTTGTCTTGAGATTGAAACAGCATCTTGGCGTAAAACATTTGTTGATGGGTTATGACTTTGCGCTCGGCAGAGGGCGCGAAGGCAATGCGGCGCGCCTCGCCGAACTTGGACGCGAATTGGGTTACACCACTCAGGTCATCGAAGCGGTCAGCGACGAAAGCGGCGTGGTCTCGTCAACCGAAATTCGCAAACTGGTTTCGTTGGGCGATGTGGCGAATGCCTTCAAACTGCTCGGACATCCATACACTTTGCATGGTCCCGTCGTTCATGGAGATGGACGCGGACGCAAAATCAATTTTCCAACCGCCAATTTAGAGTATCCCGAAGGGAAGCTGATTCCAGCCAACGGAATCTATGCCTGTTGGGCGCGGCTAAAAGGCGCGCGCTGCGCGGCGGCGGTCAATGTCGGAGTCCGGCCCACCTTCGAGAACGACGCGAAAAAGCCGATGGTGGAGGCTTATCTGCTCGATTTCGATCAGGATATTTATGGTGAAGACGTGCGGCTGGAATTTGTCGCGCGTTTGCGCGACGAGTTGAAATTTGATTCTGTCAATGCGCTGATCGAACAAATGCGGCGTGATGTGGAAAAGACGCGTGAGGTTTTGTCGAAGTCTGAAGTTTAAAGGCGGCCGGCGGGTCGCCTTTTTATTTTGTTATACTGCTCCAGAAAAAATATGTGCTTCCTGATTTTAAAAGCAAATTTGGTAAAATGCGTTGCCCGCTTTTATGGTTGCGCAGTACACGTAATCTGCCCGACCGCCGGAGGAGACTTATGACCGACCGACAAATTTATCTTCTCTCGCCCAGAGAACTCAGCCCTGAAACGATCGCGGTGGCGTTTGCGAAGACCTCGCGCTCCCCCGAATCGTTTCGCGAGATCGCCGCCGGACTCACCGAGGAAAAGTCCGCGCAGTTTCACGAGAAATGGGTGGTCGGATACGGCCATGCCTCGGTGGCGGAACATGCGGTGCTTCACATCGCTTTTGAGAACGTTTCGCGGCTTGCCATCGAATGCATCGAATCGAATCGTTTGGCGTCGTACACGGAAAAATCCACGCGTTATCAAAAATGGGGGATGGATAATTTTTTTGTGCCGGCTGAATTGGACGGGCATCCGCTGCGCGATAAATTTATAGAAACCTGCCGCCTCCTTTTTCGGACGTATAACGACTCGCTCGATCCCGTGCGGACTCTCGTCCTCAAGCGCGCCCAGCGCCGCGAGAATGAGAGCGACGAAGCCATGGATCGCCGCCTGCGTTCTCAATACGTGGATGTCTGCCGTTTTCTGCTGCCTGCCGCGTCTTTGGCAAACGTTGGCATGACGGCCAATGCGCGCGTGCTCGAAAATGTAATTCGTAAAATGTTATCGCATGAACTGGCTGAAGTTCGCGAGATTGGCGAGCAAGTTAAATCTGTTGCGAAGAGCGAAGTCCCGACGCTGGTGAAGTATGCGGACGCCGCCCCGTATTTGGTCGAGACGATGAAGGATTTGGCTCTCCTCCGCTTCCCCCCCCATCCGCAGAATTTGGGGGAAGAGGGCAGAGAGGGGCGAGGGGTGAAGGGCGATTGGTGCGCGCTTGTTGATTACGATGAGGATGGCGAAACCAAAATCCTGGCCGCAGTCTTGTACCGCTTCGGCGGGATGACATTTACCGAGGCGCGGGCTTATATCGAATCGATGAGTGAACCGGAACGATTGCGCCTTGCGGACGTTTTGCTCAAACGTTTGGGCGAACACGATATTCCATTGCGCGAATTGGAATATGCAACTTATACCTTTGACCTGGTCATGGATCAGGGCGCGTACGCCGAGTTCAAACGTCACCGCATGATGACGCAGACGCCGCAGATGTTGACGACGCGGCTCGGATACGCGACGCCGCGTCTGATCGCGGAAGCCGGCTTCGAGTCCGCGTATGAGGCGGCGATGCAGTGCGCGGCGGAGACGTTTGAAAAGTTATACGAGTTCAATCCGCGCGTGGCTCAATACGTTGTCCCAAACGGATATTACCGCCGCGTGCTGGCGCAGTTCAATCTGCGCGAGGCGTATCATTTCTGTCAACTGCGCGGCGCGCCCAATGCGCATTTTTCAATTCGCAAAATTGCTCATCGCATCCACGATGAGCTTGCCCGCCTCCATCCGGCATTGACGAGGTTTATGCATCTGCCCGATGAAACGTGGCAGGATGTGGAGGAAAAATATTTTGCAAAATAATTGCAGGGGCGAAGCGGCGCTTCGCCCCTGCGGAATTTAATCATTCTCTTCTTTCTTCTCAATCCCAAAAATCTTATCGATTCTTTCCATTATCTCCGGCGTCAGTTTCGGCGCAATTTCCGCCGCCTTCATGTTTTCGCGGACTTGCTCCACGCGGCTGGCGCCCGTGATGACCGTGCTGACAAACGGATTCTTCAAACACCATGCGATGGCTAATTGCGAAAGTTTGCAATTCAACTCTTTTGCAATCGGCTCGAGCGCCTTGACTTTGGCAAGATTATCCGGATTCGTCAATTGATTCTTTAACCATTCATACCCTTTGAGCGCGCCGCGGCTATCGGCGGGAATGCCTTTGTTATACTTGCCGGTCAATAAACCGGAAGCCAGCGGACTCCACGTTGTCGAACCGTACCCATATTCCTTGTAAAAGCGGACGTAATCGCCCTCGAAGCGGTGGCGGCGGAAGAGATTGTATTGCGGCTGTTCGGTGACCGGTTTGTGCAGGTGATGTTTCTCCGCAATCTCGATGGCTTGCACGATCTCCGCCGCGGCCCATTCGGACGTGCCCCAATACAACGCCTGGCCCCATTCGATGATGTTGTGCATCGCCCACACGGTCTCTTCGATGGGCGTGGTCGGATCGGGACGATGGCAAAATAAAATGTCCACGTAATCCAGCTGCAGGCGCGCCAGCGAACCGTCAATGGCTTCAATCAAACGTTTGCGATTCAACGTATTGCGTTCGTTGACGCCGTCATACAGACCCCAATAAATTTTGGTCGAGACAAGATAACTGCCGCGCCGCCAGCCGAGCTTTTTCAGCGCCGCGCCCATCACTTCCTCCGATTTTCCGCCCGCGTAGACTTCCGCGTTGTCGAAGAAGTTAACGCCCGCCTCATACGCGGCCGACATCATTTCCGCCGCCGCTCTGACGTTCACCTGATTGCCAAATGTGACCCACGAGCCGAATGAAAGTTCGCTGACGCGGATGCCCGTGCGCCCAAGATGACGATATTCCATATCTGCCTCCGATGAAAGATTGAGATTTGTGCGCCGCCAAGAGAATGACCGATTGTCCATCCTTACTTTGAAAGGCTGTCTCGCGGCGCAGGTTGTTATACTCATCGGAATTATAGCCCGAACGATTGAAAGCCCGCCAGCGCTCGGGACGCCGAAAAAATGAAGTCTCCTTCCGCGATGAAAGAAAGCGCGTCAGCCGCTGGGCCGACTCGAATCACGTATAATAACCCAATGCGTTTTACAACAATCTTCTTCGACCTTGATGATACGCTCTATCCCGCTTCGAGCGGCTTGTGGCCCGCGCTCAAGGAGCGCATGAGCCGCTATATGATCGAGCGCATGAATATCCCGGCGGCGGATGTGCCGCACCTGCGCGAAAAATATTTTCGTGAATATGGGACGACTCTGCGCGGTTTGCAGGCAAATTACGAAATCAACGTGCAGGATTTTCTGGCTTACGTGCATGACGTGAATCTGGCGGACTATATCCATCCCGATCCGATTCTGCAGTCTGTGCTCGCTTCTCTCCCGACCCGCAACCTGATCTTCACCAATGCCGATGTGCCGCACGCCCGGCGCGTGCTCCGCCAACTCCAAATCGAAGAATATTTTGCGGATATTATTGACGTCAACCGCATGGAACCGTTTTGCAAGCCGAGTCCAAATTCGTTCGCGCTGGCGATGGAAATCGCTGGTGAAAGCGATCCATCGAAATGCGTGATGATTGACGATTTGCCGCGCACCACCCGCGCCGCCAGGGATTTGGGCTTGTATGCGCTTCTTCATGTTGAATCTGCTTCGGGCGCCGCCCTGAACGGGCCGGCGGCTTCAGACGCAGACGCGGTCTTCGACGATTGGCGCGAATTGCCGGCGCTGTTGAATGGGAGGCGTCCGTGATCTCGACTCCTGTTTTGATTGCCGCCCTGATCCTTGTCGTTGTAATTCTTATCGGTAATACGATGATTGCCATCGCGTTTCTGCGCGGGCGCAGGGATCATTTCAGGAGTCTCAGCAAGCGCGAGGAAGAAGCCATGAAAGAGCTTCACCGCCGCGTTCAAGAACTTCTCGACAAAAAAGACTAAATTCTTACACAGCTTTTACGGCATTTATACGCCTGTTTCATTGTCCTTTAATCCCAAAATGGTATTCTCGTCGCGGTTGCAAGGAATCCCAGGAGGCTTCTGTGAATAGGATTTTGAAAGGTATTCTTTTTGGCTTGATTGGGCTGGCATTATTGCTGGGCGGATTCTCCGGCGGCTTCATTGCGGGTCACGCATTGTCGTTTCCCAATTTCAGTTTTATACCGACCATGCAACTGCCGGGCGGCGGTAGCGCGCCGACAACTTCGCCGGAAATTCAGGCGTCCACGCCGCAGGATTTGCAAACCCTTTTCAAGCCCTTCTGGGAAGCCTGGACCATCATCCATCAGCAGTATGTGGATCAGCCTGTTGACGACATAAAACTGATGGAAGGCGCGATCAATGGCATGATGGAGTCGCTGGGCGATCCGCACAGCACATACATGGATCCGCAAACCTATAAAGATGCCAACGCTCAGCTGTCGGGCTCTTATCAGGGCATCGGCGCGTATGTGGACACGAGCGGAAAATATCTGACAATCACAAGCCCAATCCCCGGTTCGCCCGCCGACAAAGCCGGACTGCTTTCCGGCGATCAGATCATCGCGGTGGACCATCAGGATATGACGGGCGTCAACCCGGAGGTCGTGCGCCAAAAAGTCATTGGACCTGCGGGAACAACAGTGCATTTGACGATTTTGCGCTCCGGCGAATCGGCGCCGCTGGAAATTGATATTGTCCGCGCCCAGATCACGGTTCCGAGCGTCTCGGGCAAAATGCTTGACAACGGCATCGCTTATGTCCAAATTACAACCTTTGGCGATAACACCACTCAACAACTGACCGATACACTGAAAACGCTAATGGCGCAGAATCCAAAAGGGTTGATCCTTGATCTGCGCGATAATGGCGGCGGTTATTTGCAAACCGCCGTCGAGGTTGTTTCGCAATTTCTGGATCACGGCGTGGTTCTTTACGAACAATATGGCAATGGGACCAGGAAAACCTATAATGTGATTCCCGGCGGATTGGCGACCAGGATTCCAATGGTGGTTTTGATCAACGAAGGCACCGCCTCCGCCGCGGAAATCACGGCGGGCGCGCTGCAGGATTATGGCCGCGCAAAACTGGTCGGCGTGGTCTCTTACGGAAAAGGCTCTGTGCAAAATTGGGTTCCGCTTTCAAACGATCAAGGCGCGGTGCGCGTGACGATCGCGCGCTGGCTGACTCCGCTCGGACGACAGATTGACAAGAAAGGTTTGACGCCGGATGTCTACGTCCAGCGCACGCCGGCAGACCGCAAAGCCGGCCTCGATCCGCAACTGGACGCCGCCATACAGACATTGATGGCTGTGATCAACGGACAGCCCCTCCCAACGTCCATGCCCACACCCACACCAACGCCGATTCCATAAATTCAGGAGGTGAACATGTTTTTCTTCGATCCGACTTATCTATGCTTCATGATGCCCGGCTTTTTGCTGGTCATGCTGGCGTCATGGTACGTGAACTCTGCATACAAAAAGTGGAGCCGCGTCCGCGTGCGCAGCGGCTTGACCGGCGCGGAAGCCGCTCAACGTCTGATCTCGAGCGGCGGTTTATACGGCGTACAAATCCGCGGCATTGGCGGCAATCTCACCGACAACTACGATCCGCGCTCGAAGGTCCTGAATCTGTCGCAAAGTGTTGCCAACGTTCCTTCCGTGGCGGCAGTGGCGGTGGCCGCGCATGAACTCGGTCACGCCATGCAGGATGCAGAAGATTATTTCCCGCTTCGATTCCGCGCCGCGCTGGTGCCGATGGTCAACATCGGGTCGTGGCTGGGATGGATCATGATTTTCGCAGGCTTGATTTTGCAAATGGCGAATCTTGCATGGCTTGGCGTGCTTGTCTTTTCGGGCGGCGCGCTCTTTGCGCTTGCGACTCTGCCCGTCGAACTGAACGCTTCCGCGCGCGCCAAACGTCTGTTGGCCGAAACGGGAATTATCGCCGGCGAAGACGAACAACGCGGCGTGAACAATGTGCTTAATGCCGCCGCGTTCACCTATGTCGCCGGATTGGCCACAGCCCTTTTGCAGTTGTTCTACTTCGCGAGTCTCGTTGCCGGTATGGGCGGACGGCGGAGATAACGATTATCCGTTATTTGTATAGATTTTGTGGCTATCCCTCCTCCCGGACTTCATGGAGGAGGGATTTTGTTATAATCCACCTTGAATGCGAAGATTTATAGTTATCTTCATTTTGTGCCTCGGGGGAATGGTCGTCATTCTGAGTTTTTCGGAAATTCAGGAAATTGCTGCCAGCCTTCAACATGCCAATTTATGGTTTTTAGGCCTCGCCGTTCTTTTGCAGGCCGCCTGGTTTTTTGTCTTGGGACTTACATTTCAGTCGCTCTATCGCCTGCTGGGATTGGGCGAGCGATTACCGCGGCTGGCGCTGGTTGCCGCGGCGAGCGGATTCGTCAACATCGTCACGGCCAGCGCCGGCTTTGGCGGACTTGCGCTTTTTATCAGCGACGGGCAAAAGCGCGGCCTCTCCCCCGGAAAAATCACCGTCGCGGGCGCCTTGTATTTTTTGCTGGACGAAGCGGCTTTCCTTTGCGTTTTGACCATCGGCATTTTTCTTTTGGTCAAGCATAAAAACCTGAGCGTCGAGGAAGGTGCAGCCTCCCTGCTCCTGTTTGCCCTTGCGTGCGTGATCGCGCTTCTGCTTTATCTGAGTTATCGTTCTTCCACCACGCTCGGCAATCTGCTTGCCAAAATGGCGCGGATCGTAAACCGGCTTCTCCGTCCATTCCTTCATCGCGAATATCTCAGCGAAGGGCGCGCTCATGCCTTTGCCCGGGAAATGAGCGAGGGAATTGCGTCCCTGCCCAAAAAACCTTACAGTCTTATTCTGCCTTTCATTCTCTCGCTCGCCAACAAAACACTCTTGATGGGCATATTGACCAGCGCTTTTCTATCCTTCAACGTTCCATTTACAACGGGAAAGATCATTGCGGGTTTTTCCATTGCGTATTTATTCCTGATTGTTTCACCGACGCCTTCGGGCGTTGGCGTGGTGGAAGGGGTCATGACGCTGGCGTTGCATTCCCTGCACATTCAATGGGGCGATGCGGCTGTCGTGACGCTGGCATATCGCGCCGTCACGTTTTGGCTGGCGCTGGCTTTCGGCGCGCTGGCGTTCCGCGCACTTCACATCGAACGAAGCCAGCCCATTGAAAAGAAGCTCACCGCGGATTGATGAGCGGATATGGCTTTCTCAGAAGCGGCGCAAGCATAAGGTTGAACTTATCCGCCTGTCTTTGCAGTTCGTGGAGATGGCGGAAATCCGCGCATCGTTTTTTGATTTCGGCAGCGCATCGGAAATGATAAATTCCGCCGCCTCCGCTTTCGAAGATCACTTAAAGATTCGCGGTGGAACTCAATTGCCCGGCCGGCCAAAGAAAATCATAATGATTCGGCTCGATCCAAATCAGATAAACATCCTTGGCGGATGAAAACAGTTGCTGTTTGACCTCTTTACCATAAAGCCCGAATATTCGCGCCGCGATGAGAACGCCTCGTGCATCGTATGGAATGCGATCGCATCGGGGACGTTGCTGAACGGCAAATAACCGCCTTCCGGATTTTGATATACTCAACCACAAGATCGCTCCCCACAAAGCATGAAAGCTCATCCAGCGCAAACAATTTAGTTTTTCGCTGGACTTCATCTCGAAGATTCTATCATCCCATATTTCATGTCTCTCGACGCTCTTCTTCGACTCTGGCGGACGGACCCCGATACCGCCCCCAACTTTTCCATCTGGCAGACGACTCCCGCACGGCCCGCGCAGACGCGTCCCTTCCCGGACGATTTGCCGGACGCGCTTCGAGAGGCGTTATCCAAACGTGGAATTGATTCCCTCTACAGCCATCAGCTCGAAGCGTGGACTCGCGCCCGGGCGGGAAAGAACATTGTCCTTGCCACCGGCACTGCCAGCGGAAAAACCCTGGCTTACAACCTGCCGGTGATTGCGTCTTTGATTAACAATACAGACGCTCGCGCCCTATATCTTTTCCCAACCAAAGCATTATCGCAGGATCAGTTATCAACGTTAGCGGGTTTGAACATTCAAACGTTTCAACGTTCGAATATTTCAACGGCTGTTTATGATGGCGACACTCCTCCAGCCCAGCGTCCCGCCATCCGCCGGAATGCCCGCATTATTTTTTCAAATCCCGATATGCTTCACACTGGCATTTTGCCGCATCACACCCATTGGGCAGACTTCTTTCGCAATCTGCGTTTTGTGGTCATTGACGAAATGCACACCTATCGCGGCGTGTTCGGCTCGCACGTTGCGAATGTAATTCGACGATTGAAACGCGTCTCAAAATTTTACGGCGCGAGTCCGCAGTTCATTCTCACATCCGCCACCATTGGCAATCCAAAGGAGTTGGCTGAGCGCTTGATTGAAGCGCCTGTTGAATTGATTGACCATGACGGCTCCTCGCGCGGCGAACGCCACTTTCTGCTTTACAACCCTCCCGTCGTGGACGAAGCCATCGGTCTGCGAAAAAGTTCCTTGCACGAAAGCGTGCGCCTGACAAAGGATTTACTCGCCAATAACGTTCAATCGGTTGTGTTTGCGCGTTCAAGAAGATCAGTGGAAATCATCCTGACTTATTTGCAGGACGATGCTCCAAACCCGATCATCGAGCCTCGAAAATCGAATCTCAAATCATCGAATCCCGGCTCTTCAATTCGCGGCTATCGCTCCGGCTATTTGCCGTCACAACGACGCGAGATCGAACAAGGCTTGCGCGACGGGAGCGTAAAAATCGTCGTCGCCACCAATGCTCTCGAATTGGGAATTGACATCGGCGGGCTGGGCGCGGCGGTGCTGGTCGGGTACCCCGGCTCCATCGCCAGCCTGGCACAGCAATCGGGTCGGGCCGGACGCGGCGAAGCGCCCGCGCTTTCGATGATGATCGCCTCGCCGAATCCGCTCGATCAATTCCTCGCCCATCACCCCGATTATTTCATCGGCAAGCCGCCCGAACAGGCGCTGATCAACCCCGATCATCTTTTGATCCTGCTCAATCATTTGCGCTGCGCGATGTTCGAATTGCCGTTTCAAAAAGGCGAAGGCTTTGGCTCCTTGCCCGCGCAGACGGTCGAAGAATATCTGGAGTTCCTCACGTCGAACAACGAAGCGCATTTCTCCAACGAAAAATATTATTGGATGCAGGATCAATACCCCGCCGCGAACATTTCGCTTCGCTCGGCGTCGCCTGAAAATGTTGTCTTGCAAACTACGGATGACCGACCGCGGACCATCGGCGAAATTGATTTGGCAAGCGCCTATTGGATGGTTCATCCGAACGCGATTTATCTTCACGAGGGCCAGCAATATTTTGTGCATGATTTGAATCTCGAAAAGAACGTCGCCACGCTGACTGCGGTCGCGCTCGATTATTACACCGAGCCGCAGCGCCAAACGGAGATTCAAATTTTGTCATCGCTCGCTCAAGCCGGCGTCCGCGGCGGCGAGAAGGGACACGGCGAAATTCAAGTCACCACGCAGGTGGTGGGTTTCAAAAAACTGCGCTGGTTCACGCAGGAAAATCTCGGCGAAGAGCCGCTCGACCTCCCGCCCACCGATTTGCAAACAACCGGCTATTGGCTTTCGCTTTCGGATTCGACCATTGAGACTCTGCGCGCCAGCGGAGCATGGACCAACGACGCGAACAATTACGGCCCCGATTGGCCGCGCATCCGCCTCGCCGTGCGGACGCGTGACGGATTCCGTTGCCAGATCTGCGGCGCGCCTGAAAGCGGGCGCGAGCACGATGTGCATCACAAGATTCCATTCAAAGCATTTCCATCCAGCCTCGAAGCGAATCGACCTGACAACCTCATCACATTATGTCCATCCTGTCATCGCAAAGCGGAGCAGAACGTCCGCATCCGTTCGGGGCTGGCGGGATTATCTTATGCGCTGAGTCAACTCGCGCCGTTATTCTTGATGTGCGATCCGAACGACCTTGGAGTCCACACCGACGCGGCGGGGAGCATTCGCGGAATGCCCACCGTATTTTTGTACGACCAGGTTCCCGCGGGCATCGGCTTCAGCCAAAAATTATTCGAGATGCACGATGAATTGATCTCGCGCGCGCTGGAATTGGTTCAGGAATGTGAATGCGAAGAGGGCTGTCCATCCTGTGTTGGCCCCGCCGGAGAGAACGGCATGGGCGGCAAACAGGAAACGCTTGCCATCCTGAAGGAGCTAAAATGAAATTCGGAAGATCTCTGTTTCTTGTATTATTCTCAACGTTGCTTGGAATAACAGCCTGCAGCCCGGTTCAACAGCCTGCAACCCCAACATCCATCCCGCCAACGGCAACGGCTGTTCCGCTGTATCAACAAGTGACGCTAACATCGGTTGCATCCGAAACGGACGGCACATCCCCAAACTACAAGATCACGCTTCAAACGCCGACGTTGACAGGCAGCGATGACCCGCGCGTAAAAGCGTTCAACGAACAAATCACGGCACTGCTTCAAAAGGCCGCGGACGATTTCAAGAACAACGTCACATCCAACGCCATTGCGATACCGGGCGTTTCAGGCAGCGAATTCGACGAGCAATACAAAAACACGGCGCCGCAGGGAAACATCGTGAGCATCCAGTTCCAAATGCTTGGATACGTCAGCGGCATGGCTCATCCCTACCATCTGAATCCAACATTCACGTATGACATCGAGGGCGGAAAAGTTTTAGCGCTGGGCGATCTGTTCCTTCCGAATTCCGATTACCTGACGCCCATTTCAAAATATTGCGCCGCAGAATTAAGCAAACGCGATATCGGCTTCACCGCCGATTTCACGCAAGGCGCGGACCCCAAACCTGAAAATTACCAGAACTGGAACATCACGCCAGACGGACTGGCGATCATCTTCAGCGAATACCAGGTGGCGCCTTATGCGGCCGGTCCGCAAACAGTGACCATCCCATACAGTGAATTGAAAGGTCTGATTGACCCAAACGGACCGCTGGCATCCTTTGTTAAATAAAACAATACGGGCGACCAACAGGTCGCCCGTATTGTTATTCCTCCCTCATCCACCGCTTCACCGCCTCGTGCGGATGGCGATGATGCGACATGGCATCCAATAATTTTTCGGGGTCGGGGTCGCAGCATAAAGCCGCGCGGTGTTCTTCAAAAATAAATCCTTCGCTCACGGCGTGGTCAATGGCGGCCAGCAGAGGCGCATAATAATTCTTCACATTCAACAAGCCGATTGGTTTTTCGTGCGCGCCAACCTGCCCCCATGT
>JBHORD010000100.1:0-26219 GCA_042408355.1 Anaerolineales bacterium | reverse complement strand
ACCGAAACTTAAAGCGATATGGAATTTCTACAGCGGCAAGGCTGGCATCGGACGTTTTGTCCAAACTTCCTTTTTGTTCTATGGCGGGGTCACGACCGCTTTGCTGGCTTATTTTTCCGCGCACTTTAATGTCTTTGATGGGACGCTGGGACGATCTTTGGTCGGCAATTTATCCTATATCGGATTCACTCAAATTCCGGGCGGCGAGGTGTTGTATTGGGCTTATCAGGTCCTGGCGGTCGCTCTGCTGGCCGCTGCCTCCATGACCGCGTTTCAGGATTTGCAGGCAACCGCCTGGCGCGATGTCGCGATTGGCGAAATTCCCGAAATTGTCGTCTATCGAAATCCTCAGGGAACCTTCACCCGCTCCGTAACCGCAGGATTCATCGTTGCGGTCATTATTCAATTTCTTGTGCGTGCGAACACCAGCGCCGCGGTTCCGTATTATGGCATTGGCGTCTTTATGCCGATCATGGTAATGGGCTTTGCCATCCGCAAGCACATCCTTGTAACCTACAAAGGCGCGGTGCGCACGTGGGGAGCCTTTGCCGCAGGCTTTGCCGGCGTGCTTTCGGGCATTGTTTTTATTGGCCAGATCGCGGGTAAGTGGACAGAGGGCGGTTGGGTGGTTCTTATTTCCTTTACCGTTCTCGTGATCGCGGCAAATGCCCTTTTGATTTCTCCCCGTGGATACCGCACGCCCGAACAAATTCATCGAATTGTGCGTGAAAAGGCGCGCGTCCAGGGTTCGATGGCGTCCATCGTCGAGTGGCAGTCGCTCAAAATGCAGGAGTACCGCTATTCGGTCCGCGAACGGATTCTGGTGTCTGTGAGCAAATTCTTCGAATTGTTTGGCGTGCGCCGTCCGTTACGCTATGAGCCGAAGCCGATTCTGGCCGGCGAGTATGACGATGCTTTGCATGTGGATCATCCGGATGCGCCCTCCCTTCTTGAACAATATCTCGAAAGCAAACGGCCTCAACCTACGGTAGGCGGCGCGCCGAAGGAAACTGCGCCCGGAAACGAAGAAGGCCGCCAAGAATAGCCGGAACGGGAGACCCATCAAATCGCGTCTCCCGTTTTATGCCATATGAGCACTACTCCGATTTACAGTTTGCGCGCTGCCGATGTTTACACGGCCCTCGAGACTTCGCCCGAGGGGCTTTCCGGCGCAGAAGCTGATTCGCGGCGCTCCTTATATGGCCCCAACCTGATCTCCGAGCAAAAACAAATTTCATTCCTGGAAAGGCTGGCGGCCCATCTCATTCATCCGCTCGCGCTGATTCTGATTGCGGCGGGCGCGCTCATGTTCTTTTCAGGCGATTTGATTTTGGGAATCGTCATTTGGATTCTCGTGCTGGCCAATCTTGGATTTTCGTTCTGGCGCGAATACCGCGCCGGACAGGCGATTGAAAAACTGCGGCAGGTCCTTCCGGCATATGCCCGCGTCGTTCGGGACGGTAAAGATGTTTACATTCCCGCGAGTGAGCTGGTCCCCGGCGACGTTTTGATTCTGGCCGAAGGCGACAACATCTCCGCGGATGCGCGCGTGGTGGAGGAATTTGGATTACGCACCAACAATGCAACATTGACCGGTGAAGCCGTCCCTGCGCGCAAGACCGCTGATCCGTCGCTTCCAACCGGGATGAGCGATTTGGAACGCCCCAATTTGATTTTTGCCGGCACCTCGGTTGCATCCGGCACAGGACGCGCTGTGGTTTATGCCACCGGTATGCTGACGCAGTTCGGGCGCGTCGCACAGCTGACGCAGACTGTCAAGGAAGAGCCGACCCCGTTTCAAATCGAACTGACGCGCCTCAGCCGGCGGACAACCATTTTGGCATTGGGTATTGGCGCCGTTGTCGCCGCGGTTGCGTTTTTCCAATTGCAATACCGTTTGCATGAGTTGATTCTTTTGACCATCGGCATCATCGTCGCCGCCATTCCGGAAGGCCTGCAAGCCACGTTAACGCTCTCGCTGGCGATGGCCGTCCAGCGTCTCGCCCAGCGAAACGTGCTTGCGAAAAAATTGTCCATTGTGGAAACGCTGGGCTCCGTTTCGGTCATCTGCACCGATAAAAGCGGAACGCTGACGCAGAATCAAATGACCGTCCGCGAAATTTGGGTGGCGCGCCGGCGTATTAAAGTATCCGGTGTCGGTTATGAACCCAAAGGGGATTTTTCGCCTTCTCCATCGCATCAGCCTTACGAGGAAGATTGGGCGCAGTTGATGCGGGCCGCGCTTGCCTGCAACAATGCGCGCATCAACCCGCCTTCGCCCGAACATCCGCATTGGACCAGTCTGGGCGACCCAACCGAGGCGGCCATGAAGGTCGTTGCATTGAAAGCGGGGTTGAAGGAAAACGAATTGCTGAACGCCTGCCCGCGCATTCACGAGATTCCATTCGATGCGCGCCGGAAACGCATGACCACCATCCACCGCTTAACTGACCGCGAAGTGGCGTATCTCAAAGGCGCGCCGCGTGAAATCCTCCAGCTTTGTTCGCATATTTCGATCAATGGAAATGTTGTCCCGCTCGATAATACTTTGCGCGCCGAAATCCTTTCTGCGAACGACGATTACGCGCGCGGGGCTTTGCGCGTGCTGGCGCTGGCGCGGCGTGAATTGCCGCTGCGTTCCGGGCCGTACACCATCGAGAACGTGGAACGGGATTTGACGTTCCTCGGTTTGATGGCGATGATGGATCCGCCGCGTCCCGAAGTGGAAAATGCGATTCGGGTTTGTCGTCAGGCGGGCATCCGCATTGCGATGATTACCGGCGATTATGGTCTGACTGCGGAATCCATCGCGCGGCGTATTGGCATGATCTCATCGCCGAATCCGATCATCCTGACCGGTTCGGAACTCGACGCCATGAATGAAGCCGAATTACAGACGCTTCTAAAAAAGGAAGTTATTTTTGCCCGCATGGCTCCCGAGCATAAATTGCGATTGGTTTCCGCCTTCCAGTCGCGCGGTGATGTGGTCGCGGTGACGGGCGACGGTGTCAACGATGCCCCCGCGCTTCGCAAAGCCGATGTTGGAATCTCGATGGGCATCATTGGCACCGACGTCGCCAAAGAAGCCGCAGATATTATTTTGACCACCGATAATTTCGGCGCGATCATTGCCGCAATCGAAGAAGGCCGCGCTGTATTCGATAATATTCGCAAATTCATCACGTATATTTTTTCGAGTAATATCCCGGAAATCCTTCCATTCATCGTGACTGCTTCGATTCCCACCGTTCCGCCGGCGTTAACCGTCCGTCAGATTTTGGCGATTGACCTCGGCACCGATCTGTTTCCCGCACTGGCGCTTGGAATGGAAAGCCCGGAACCGGATGTGATGCAGCGCAAACCTCGTCCGCGCAGCCAACCTCTGTTGGATCGCGGCGTGATCGGGCGCGCATTGTGGCTGGGTTCCATTGAGGCCGCGCTTTGTTACGCGGGCTTCTTTGCGGTTTATTTGCTTTCAGGGAACGCGGCGATTTTGCAGCTCCCGCTGTTGGCGTCCATTCCGGTGCCCCGCTCCCTGCGCTTTATCATCGGAGCCGATCAGGTGTATGCAGTCGCCATTACCGTATTTCATGCCGGCGTTGTCATGTCGCAGGTCGGCAATGCCTTCGCCTGCCGGTCGTCGAAGATACGGAGCTCCCGGCTTGGATGGTTCAGGAATCGTTATCTCTTGCTGGGCGTCTTGATTGAAATTCTGGGAATCCTTTTATTGATCTATGTTCCGAATCTTGCACATGCTTTCAATCATGTCCCATTGCCGCCGGTTTACTGGCTGGGATTCCTTTTATATCCGCTCGTGCTATACTCGCTGGAGTGGATACGAAAAGCGATGGGTCGCCGGGCGGATCATGTCCGCGGCGATCAACCGTCCGGATAACTTTGAGAGGAGGCGCGTGATATGAGAGTCATAGTGATGGGATGCGGGCGCGTTGGGCTTCAGGTAAGCCAGATGCTGCTTGGCCAGGGCCATGACGTGACCGTGATTGATCATGATGAAAATGCCATCGCCAAGCTTGGTCCAAATTTCAAAGGCAAAGTGGTGCGCGGCCTCGGCTTTGACCGTAACGTCCTGACCGAAGCGGGCGTTGAAACAGCAGAGGCTTTCGTGGCAGCCAGTTCCTCCGACAATGCCAACATCGTCGCGGCGCGGATTGCCCGCAATATTTTTCATGTGCCGCGCGTGGTGGCGCGTCTTTATGATCCTCTGCGCGCCGAGATTTATCAGCGCCTGGGTTTAATTACCGTCTCGACTACAAACTGGGGAGCGGAACGAATCTGTGAGGTGGTCACGCATACCGACCTCGATGTGATTTACACATTTGGACGCGGTGAAGCCTCGCTGGTTGTGATCGAAGCGCCGCCGCAGTTGGCCGGGCGGACTGTAAATCATTTGAATGTTCCGGGTGAAATATCGGTGGTATCCATTGTCCGCGATGGACAGGCTTTCATCCCGGTAACCGGATCGGCGTTTCAGGATGGCGACCGCGTGTATCTCTCTGTGGTATCCTCGGCGATGGAACGGCTCGAGCAAATGATCGGTGTGGAAGGGAGGATGTAGCCATGATTGTAATTGTTGTTGGCGGCGGCAATACCGGTTCCTACCTTGCCAAACTTTTGCTGGACGCCGGCCATCAGGTCAAGGTGATTGAAGAACGCTCTGCTTTGCTTGAGAAATTGAAGCAGGAATTACCCGCCGAATCAATTGTCGAAGGCGACGGCAGTTCGCCCACCGTTTTGGAAAAAGCGGGGGTTTTGCAGGCCAATGTGCTGGCGGCAGTGACCGGCTCGGACGATACCAATCTGGTCGTTACTTCGCTGGCGCGCTTCGAGTTCAATGTTCCGCGCGTCATTGCGCGCGTCAACAATCCGAAGAATGCCTGGTTGTTCAACGCTGAAATGGGCGTGGATGTTTTTCTCAATCAGGCTGAAATTCTGGCTCAATTGGTGGCCGAGGAAATGTCGCTGGGCGATATGATGACCCTGCTCAAACTTCGCCGCGGCAACTATTCGGTGGTCGAGGAAAAAATTCCGCCGGGCGCTAAAGGCATCGGTATGGCATTGAAGGATATGAAGTTTGAGGAACAATGTGTAATTGCCGCCATCATTCGCGACGGTAAGATGACATTGCCGCGCGGCGACAGCATTTTTCAGGAAGGCGACGAGATAGTGGCAATAGCCAGCCCGGAAGGCGCAAAAATGCTGGCCGAATTGCTCGCGCATCCGGTTTATCCAACGCGCGAACCGAGGGACAAAGCGCCGATCTAAAAATTGACCGAATCCAAATCTTTACGGTATAATACCGTGCTTCTCTAATTCGGCAGCCGGTTCCCAACGCAGAATTCAATTCATAAGGAACTTGCAATCATCAACAGTAAGTGAGGAACGATTATCATGACCAAGCGAACTTATCAACCCAAAATCCGCCGCCGCGTGCGCGTGCACGGATTTCGCGCCCGCATGGCCACCGCCGACGGACGCGCGGTTCTAAAGCGGCGCCGCCTGCGCGGGCGTTACAAACTGACCGTCAAGTCGAACGAGCACGTGAAGCGGACGCGTTGGTAAGCCTTGATCGGCGTGACGAAATACGCAGACTTCTCTTCGCAACGAGGTACGGGTGCAGCGCAAATTCCGCCTGACCCGATCGGAAGATTTCAAGCGGGTGCGGCAATTTGGCAAGTCTTATGCCCACCCGCTTGTTGTGTTGATTGCCCGGACGAATGACGAAGGCCGATTGCGCGTGGGCGTGGCCGCTGGCCGGACGGTGGGAACGGCCGTGAAACGGAATCGCGCCAAACGTCTGATGCGCGAAGCGATGCGGAGTCTCGTTCCAAACATCGCCTCCGGCTGGGACTTGATCCTGATCGCCCGCCCCGCGCTTTTATCTTCCACGTTGACCGAAATCCGCGAAGCCCTGCTGATTCTTTTGCGCCGTGCCAAACTAATTTCCCCGACTGATGCAGCCTGAATTCTATTTACCCCACGAATATCCGAACGAGCCGCGTTTGCGGGACTTGCCGCGTACGCCGCAGAACTGGCTGCGAATTTTATTGTTGGCTTTGATCCGTTTATATCAAATGACCCTTTCGCATGCCATGCCCGAAGGCACGTGCCGGTTTTACCCGTCTTGTTCCCATTATGGCTATCAGGCCATTTACAAACACGGCGCATTGAAGGGTTCGATAATGGCGGCCTGGCGCGTGCTTCGTTGTAATCCGTTCAATCCCGGGGGATACGACCCGGTTCCATAGGAGTTTGAATTTTTTCAATGAAACGTTTTGCGTTGATCTTGTTTGTTTTACTTGGCGCGGTTGTATTGAGCGCCTGTTCGGCCTCCGCACAGAGCGTAAGCTGGCCCGGCCTGTCTGCAGACGCCAATAACGCTTACCTCGCTAAAGGACAGTTTGTCTATGCCGTGCGTTTGAGCGATGGCGCAAAGGTTTGGCAATACCCGGCTTCGGGCGGTTCACAAATTTTCGATGCCAATCCGGTCCTCACGCCCGATGGACAATTACTGGCGGCCAGCGCCGGCAGTGATCACGGCATATACAGCATTGACCCGGCCACCGGCAAAGATAAATGGTCGGCGCCATTCACGGGCGCGGCGGACCGCTGGATTGCCTCGCCGCTCGTGGTTCAAGATGCAATATATGCGCCGAATAATGACGGTTCGCTCTATGTGCTTAAACTTTCCACAGGTGAAAAATTATGGTCAGTGGTCATAGATCGTGAATTGTGGGGCACGCCGTCCACCGACGGCAAACTGATCTTCGTTCCATCGTTGGATCATTTTCTTTATGCGGTGGATCCGCAGGCTCAAAAGATTGCGTGGAAAGTTGACCTGGGCGGCGCGGCGGTCGGTTCACCCGCCGTCAGTGCGGATGGAAAATCCGTTTATATTGGTTCCTCTGCGAAGAAACTGTTTGCAATTGATACAGCCAACGGTTCAATTCAATGGACGGCGGACACCGCCGATTGGGTCTGGAACGCGCCGGCCATCAGCGGCGACACGCTTTTCGCTTCGGACATCAGCGGGAATGTTTATTCGCTCGGCGCAGTAAATGGCAAGAATGCCTGGCCGGTTGTCCAGCCGGATGGACCGATTACGGGAAGTCCGCTTGCGATTCAGAATGGCGTGGCGGTCGCCACCGAATCCGGTTTTGTTTATGCGTTTGATCAGCATGGCGCGCCGCTGTGGAACATCAGCGTCGGCGGAAATATTTACACATCGCCGGTCGCGTCTGGCAATTTGATTCTCGTCGCGCCGTTGAATGCCGACTTCATGCTTGCCGGCGTATCCAATGACGGCAAACAGATTCTCTGGAAGTTTACAGGCAAGTAAAGGAAGTAACTATGGGAGTCATTTGGGATCAATTTGTAACTCTGTTTACCAATGTCCTGCTCTTGATTTATAACTTTCTCGGGCATGGCGTCAATGCGTTCGGCGTGGCCATCATTCTCTTTACGATCCTGATCCGCGCCGTCACCTGGCCGCTCAATGCCCAGCAATTGAAGGGCGCCAAAGCCATGCAGGATTTGCAAAACGACAAAGAATGGCAGGACATTCAAAAGAAATATGCAAAAGACCGCGAGAAACTGGCGCAGGAACAAATGCGCATTTATAAGGAACGCGGCATCAACCCGTTTGCGTCCTGCCTGCCAACTTTGATTCAATTCCCGATCATCATCGGTCTGTATCAAAGCATTATCCGCGCCCTGGCCGCCTCCCCGCTTGGACTGCTTCAGCTGGCGCGCAGTGTCTATCCGTTCATGAACATTGCGGCGCTGGTCCCGCTCAACAGCAAATTCCTGTGGATGGACCTTGGCCGTCCTGAGGGCATTCCGTTCCCCGGCGGGTTCACGCTTTCATTTTTGCCTTACGGTTTTCCGACGCTGGCGATCATCGTGGCGCTGACGACGTATCTTCAAACCAAGCTGACGATGCCGCCCTCCACCAATCCCGGCGACCAGACTGCGGCCATGAACAGCATGATGAGCATCTACATGCCGTTGTTTCTCGGCTGGCTGGTGCTCAATTACGCTTCGGGGCTGGCGGTTTATTTTGTCACCAGCAATGTGCTGGGCATCGTTCAATACGCCATGCTGGGACGCGTCAATTGGCGCAATCTTTTGCCGGGCGGCGGAAAACCCCAAGCCGCGCATGCGAAGAAAAAATAAATCAGGGAGGTCTGTATGACTGAACGAACGACCTTGGAAATCATTGCTCCAACTGTGGAAGAAGCATTGGCTCAGGGATTGGCACAACTCGGTTTGCCTGCGGAAGCCGTATCGGTGGAAGTGCTGGATGCGGGTAATAAAGGCTTATTCGGTCTGGGCGGACGTCAGGTGCGCGTGCGATTAACGGTCAGTGTTCCCGGCGAGGAATCGGTCAAACCGGCCGCGCCCGCTCCGGCTCCGAGAGGGGAGGCGGTTTCCGTTTCAAAGGCGGAATCCGCTCAAAAGTCCGAGCCCGTCAATAAAAAGACGGGACCCGCGCCCAAAACGGAAGTTCCTGCCTTCTCCAACGAACACGATCCGGTTCTCGATCAGACCGAAGCGGTTATCTCCAAGTTGTTATATCACATGGGATTACAAGCCCAGGTCTCCGCGCATTACGGTGAGGCGCATGAAGATCGCCGCCCCATCATGGTGGATATTCGCGGCGGCGACCTGGGCGTTTTGATTGGCCGGCGCGGCGAAACGTTGAACGCTTTCCAATATGTGGCGTCGTTGATGGTTGGCAAGGAGACGAATCAATTTGCTCAATTGATCGTGGACGTAGAGGGCCACCGCGACCGCCGCGAGCGTCAACTGCGACAGCTTGCGCGGCGCATGGCCGAACAGGTGATCAAGTCGGGCCGCAAGCTCACGCTCGAACCAATGTCCGCCGCGGAACGCCGCATCATCCACATGGAATTGCGCGATCATCCGGCGGTCACCACGCAAAGCGTCGGCGAAGAGCCGCATCGTAAAGTCACGATTTTGCCGAAAGACTCTTAACCTTTTTAAAACTTAAACAGCTCGCCTTACGCAGTAGCGCGGGATTTATCTCGCGCTTTCGGGCGGCAGGAAGGCCGCGCTATACGGAAAGCTGCGCAACATCCGTTAAACAGAACGGGCGCAAAGGACGCCATCTGGTGATCTTTGCGCCCGTTGTGTTTAAAAGAATGTCTCGTTTTCTCACGGTATAATTTGCACATGTTCGACCTCGCGCCTCTTGAGCCTGTGGATTATCTGGTCATCGGCCACGTAACGGAAGACATCACGCCCGCCGGCCCCCGGCCCGGAGGCACGGCTACGTTTTCGTCGTTGACCGCGCGTGCACTGGGATTGCGGGTGGGAATCGTTACGGCGGTGAGCGATCAAACTTCATTGAAGGTTTTGGATGGGATTTCGGTTGTAAATATTCCTTCACAACGCACAACAACATTTGAAAATATTTATACAAATGAGGGGCGAAGGCAAATCCTTCATCATCAAGCCGCGTTGATTCCATTTGGAAACGTGCCGGAAGTTTGGCGCAAGGCGCCCATCATTCATCTCGGACCGGTGGCGCAGGAAATTGGCGCTCCGTTGCCAAAGGATTTTTCCGGTTCGATGATTGGCATCACGCCTCAAGGCTGGATGCGGACGTGGGATCGAAATGGCCGCGTCACGGCCTGCAAATGGGAATCGGCGCATGTGTTTTTACCGCAGGCAGGCGCGGTGGTCATCAGCCGCGAAGACGTGAACGGCGATGAAGAATTGATCGAAGAGATGGCGCATCAAACGCGCCTCCTGGCCGTGACCGAATCGTCTGCGGGCTCCGTGCTTTATTGGAACGGCGATCGCCGCCGCTTCCGCGCGCCCCAAGTCGAAGAAGTGGACGCGACCGGCGCGGGGGATATTTACGCCGCCGCCTTTTTTGTGCGGTTATTTCAAACGCGCGATCCATGGGAAGCGGCGCGTTTTGCGACTCAACTCGCGGCGCGTTCCGTCACGCGCCTCGGGTTGGAGGGAATTCCGACTCAAACCGAAATCGGAGAATGCCTCGTGGAGGTTTTCTAGTGGCTCGCATTTATACGCTGGTCAATCAAAAGGGAGGGGTAGGCAAGACCACCACCGCCATCAACCTGGGCGCGTATCTGGCCCAATTTGGCCAACGCGTTTTGGTGGTTGATCTCGATCCGCAGGCCAATGCAACCTCCTGCCTCGGCGTAGACAAAACCGCCGTCAGCGGCGGCACGTATGAGGCTCTGCTTGGCAGTGCGGCGGCGCCATTTGTCCTTCTGAATGAACGACTCAAACTCTCGCTTTTACCCTCCTCTCCTTCACTGGCAGGCGCGGAAGTGGAATTGGTCGAAGAATTAGCGCGCGAGATGCGGCTCAGGAAAGCGCTCGAGCCGCTGGTTGATCGTTATGATTACGTTTTGATTGACTGCCCGCCCTCGCTCGGCTTGTTGACGGTTAACGGCCTGGTGGCGGCGCGGGACGGCGTGCTGGTCCCCGTTCAATGTGAATATCTCGCCCTGGAGGGACTCGGCCAGCTCACACAGACGATTCAACGCGTCCGCTCGGCGCTTTTCCCGGAATTGAAGGTGCGCGGCGTGATCCTGACCATGTTCGATCCGCGCACGAATCTCGCGGCGGATGTGGTCAAAGAAGTCAATCGCCATTTTCCAGGACAGGTTTTTAAATCCATCGTGCCGCGCAGCGTTCGTCTCGCCGAAGCGCCCTCCTATGGACTTCCGATTTCAGCTTATGCGCCTTCCTCTGTAGGCGCGCAGGCGTATGAAGCATTGACCAGAGAATTGCTCAAAGGCGATGGCGTAAGGATTCAAATCCAATGATGTGTAGGGACATGGCGTCGCTATGCCCTGGGTGGAGCGGCGCTCCGCCCCTGCAAATTATTAAGGAGCCAATATGCCTCCACGTTCAGGACTCGGAAAAGGACTCGATGCGCTCATCCCCGGCGGATCATCGGCGGTAGTCGAAGGCGGCGTGACACAGGTCGCGGTCGATTCGATTCAACGCAACCCGCGCCAGCCGCGCCAATCGTTCCAGGAAAGTGAACTGGATGAACTGGCCGCCTCCATTCGCGAACACGGCATCATTCAGCCGCTGATTGTTTCGCCCGCCTCGAACGGAACATATACGCTGATCGCCGGTGAACGCCGCTGGCAAGCCGCGCGCCGCGCGGGATTGAGAACCGTGCCGGTTGTCATCCGCAACGCCAGCGACCAGCAATTGCTGGAACTGGCGTTGATCGAAAACGTTCAACGCGCGGACTTGAATGCCATCGAAGAAGCGGAGGCGTTCCAGCATCTTGTCAAGGAGTTCGGTCTTTCGCACGAAAAAATCGCGGCGAGCGTTGGCAAGAGCCGCGTGGCGGTGACAAATACCATCCGTCTGCTTGATGCATCGTCCGCGGTCAAACAGGCTTTGGTGGACAGGAAAATTTCCGAAGGTCACGCCCGCGCTCTGCTCGCGCTTTCATCTGCGAAGGCGCAGGAAGCCGCTCTGCGTTCGGTCGTCAATCTCGATTTGAGCGTCCGTCAAACCGAAGCGCTGGTGCGAAAACTCGGAGGACAGAAACCCGCGTTGAAAAAGAAGCCGGCTCGAAATCCGAATGTGAGCGACATCGAACGCCGCCTGCGCGCCAGCCTCGGAACGAAAGTTGCATTGAAACATGGCAAGAAAGGCGGAACAGTCACCATCCATTATTATTCCGATGAGGAACTGGATGCCTTGCTCCAAAAACTTTTATGAAGATACTTTACAACGCAAAAATTTACACGCTCGATAAATCGAAACCAAATGCGTCATCTGTCGCCATAGATCGCGGCGAAGTCGTTGCGGTCGGCGGCGATGAACTGTTGCGCGAATTTGACTGCGCCGAAAAAGAAGATTTGCGCGGCCGCGTCGTTTTGCCCGGCCTCACCGACGCGCATTTGCATCTTCAACATTATTCGCTCGGCCTGCAAAAGGTTGATTGCGAAACGGATACGCTGGATGAGTGTCTGCGGCGCGTGAAGGAACGCGCCCAAAAAGCAAAACCCGGCGAATGGATTTTGGGTCACGGCTGGAATCAAAACGCGTGGGGCGGCTGGCCGGATTTATCTGCGCTCGATCAAATCGCGCCGAACAATCCTGTTTATCTGACGGCGAAATCATTACATGCCGGATGGGCAAATTCCGCCGCGTTGAAATTGGCGGACATCGCCGCCTCTTCACCGGACCCGCTTCACGGTCAGCTTCAACGCGACTCACGCCGCGCCCTGACGGGAATTCTGCTCGAATCGGCGATGGAGTTGATCAACCGCGTTCTTCCCGCGCCGACCGTGGATGAAATTGCTTCAGCCATCGAAAACGCCCAGCCGATTTTATGGAAGATGGGTTTGACCGGCGTCCACGATTTTGACCGCCGCGATTCGTTCATGGCTTTGCAGGCTTTACATTTGCAAAATAAATTGAAGTTGCGCGTGACGAAGAACATACCTGTGGAATTACTCGATCACGCCTTTGAACTCGGGCTTCGCACCGGCTTCGGCGACGACTGGCTTCGCATCGGTTCGGTCAAGGTTTTTATGGATGGCGCGCTTGGCCCGCGCACCGCGGCGATGTTCCAGCCGTACGAAGGCGAACCGGAAAACAAAGGCATTCTCAACATGGACGGCGAACAGCTTTTTGAATATGGCCGTCACGCCGCGGAGGTTGGACTTGGCATGACCGTCCATGCCATCGGCGACCGCGCCAACCACGAGGTGTTGAACGCATATCAGCAATTGCGCGCTTATGAAACGGAAAAAGGTTTGCCGCATTTGCGCCATCGCATCGAGCATGTGCAGGTGCTTCATCCTGACGATGCGGCGCGGCTGGCGGAATTAAATGTGATCGCATCTATGCAGCCCATCCACGCCACCTCGGATATGTTGATGGCGGACAAATATTGGGGGGCGCGTTCATCGCTGGCTTATGCCTGGCGGACTCAACTCGACGCGGGCGCGCACCTGGCTTTTGGCTCGGATGCGCCGGTCGAATCGCCGAATCCGTTTTGGGGCATCCACGCGGCGGTCACGCGCCGGCGCGCGGATGGCTCGCCCGGTCCCGATGGCTGGCATCCCGAACAGCGCCTCACGGTGCAGGAAGCAATCGAAGGTTTCACAACCGGGGCGGCGTATGCCGCCTACGCGGAAAACCGTCAGGGCAAATTAGCCTCGGGTTTTCTCGCCGATTTGATCGTCCTGGAAAAGGATCCGTTCACTTGTGATCCAGATGAAATGAAAGATTTTCAATCTTCTGCTACAATGATTGGCGGCGAGTGGGTTTTTGTCCGGTAAAAGGCATGCCTTGACCGTGCCTGTGGATTGGTTTGCGGAGATCGTTATATGACGAATACCAAACCTTTGTTCCATCTAACTCCCGAAATGCTTGTGCCAAGATTGGGCGAGGCGCTGGTGCGCGGCGGTCATATCACCGAATTGGATTTGCAAAAAGCCCTGGCATATCAGCAGGAAAAAATAGCGGAAGGAAAAACCTATTTACTCGGTCAGGCCCTTTTGGAGTTGAAACTTCTCGATCAAACCACGCTCGATCAGGCGGTTACGGAGCAGATTATTCAATTGCGGGCGGCGTTGCAGGCCGCAAACCGCACGCTGGAACAGCGCGTCCAGGAACGGACTTCCGAACTTCAGGAAGCGCTTGAGCGGCTTTCGGAACTCAGCCAGATGAAAGCCAATTTCGTGGCGAATATCTCGCATGAATTGCGCACGCCGCTGACTCACATCAAAGGCTATCTTGAACTGATGGCGACCGAATCGCTCGGCCCGCTCACATCGGAACAACGATATGCATTGAGCGTCAGCCAAAAAGCGTCGGATCGGCTGGAGAATCTGATCGAGGATTTGATCATGTTCTCGCTGGCCTCTCGCGGAGAGATGAGCATGAAACAGGAAGCCTTCGATATCCGCCGGCTTGCAAATCTGACCGCCAAGACCGCCAGCCAGAAAGGCGACGAGCGCGGCGTAAGCGTGCATGTGCTTGCCGATGAAAATCTCCCGTTCGTTCAGGGCGATTCCGAAAAAATTGGCTGGGTGCTGAATCAACTCCTCGACAATGCGATCAAATTCAGCCCGTCTGGCGGACGCGTGGTGCTCAACCTGAAGGAAGAGGGCGCAAATCTGGTCATGGTTTCAGTGACGGATACCGGCATCGGCATCCCTGCAAATCGAATGGAGGAAATCTTCGAACCGTTCCATCAACTGGACGGATCGTCCACGCGCAAGGCGGGCGGCACCGGTCTGGGGCTTTCGCTGGTTCGTCAAATTATCGAAGCGCACGGTTCCATGCTGGAGGTGAATTCCATCGAAGGCCGGGGCTCCACATTCAAATTCCCGCTTTTAGCCGTGCCACCTGAAAAGAAACAGAAACGTTCAACATAACCTATGTCGGTTGATCCGCTGACGCTGGATTATCTATATACCATTCTGCAAGCCGTCAACAACCAGACGGATTGGAAAGCCGCGCTGGATACGTTGCTGTCTTCCCTGCGCGATGAATTTATGTATGACAACGTGGCTGTTTATATTCTGTCTGCCAGCGGATTGGATATTGTCTATGCCCGCGCGGTTGGACGCGGCAAAAGCGCCGAAGCGGACGTCAGCTGGGGGGAAGGAATCGCCGGAGAAGTTATCGCCGAGAAAGAAATGGTGATGCATGAACCGGTTCAACGTCAACACGCTGACCGCCTCGACCTGCCTCACCTTATAGGGTTGCCGTTGTTCACCGCCGGACGATTGACCGGCGCGCTGGTCTTCGTCCGATTCGGCGGCCCGGCCTATTCCCCGATTCACATTCGCATGGCGGCATTGATCGCAACTGCGGTTTCCTCGTTGTTAACATCCAAAGCCCTGCAAGAGGCGCGCGCGGATTTGGAGTCGGTGCAAAAACAAATGCGTTTGCAGGACGATTTTGTATCCACGATCTCGCATGAACTGCGTACGCCGCTTGGCTTTATCAAAGGGTACAGCACCAGCCTTTTGCGCGAAGACACAAAATGGGACGACAAAACCCAGCGCGAATTTCTGGCGATCATAGACGACGAAGCCGACCGGCTGACGCGCCTTATCGAGAATATGCTTGAGTCGGCGCGCCTGCAGACGAAAACGCTTCAGTTTAAATTCCAGCCGTTGAGACTGGACGCTTTGATCCGCGATGTTGCGACGCGGCTTCATACTCATCATGCTGACCTGCAGGTAAATTTGGATTTTGAAAATGTCCCGCCCATCCTCGGCGACGGAGTGCGGTTATCGCAAGTGTTTGAAAACCTTTTCAGCAACGCAATGAAATATGCTCCCGAATCGCCGATACAGATCAGCCTCCGCCGCGTCGATAAAACTTTGCGCGTTGCATTCGCAGACCGCGGCCCCGGCATTCCCGAAGATTATCTTCCTTTCGTCTTTGAACGTTTTTATCGCGTCCCGGGCCAGGGCACGGTCACCGGCACCGGTTTGGGACTCTACATTTGCAAGCAGATAATTCTTGCACATCATGGTAAGATTTGGGCAGAATCCATCCTCGACGAAGGCACGACCTTCTTTATCGAACTGCCCATCGAGCCAACCCTTTGATCCGGTTTTGCATGAAGGAGGCATCATGTCCAAGAAAATTTTGATTGTGGACGACGAACCCCGTTACCTCCGTTTGCTGGAGGCAAACCTGAAGACGGAGGGTTATACCGTGGTCACGGCTTCAGATGGAATTCAAGCGGTGGATACTTTCTCCGCCCAGCCTGTGGATTTGATTTTGCTCGACATCATGATGCCGCGCCTCGACGGTTTTGGAGCCTGCCAGCGCATTCGCGAATTTTCCAATGTCCCCATCATCATGTTGACTGCCAAAGGCGAGGAACAGGACCGCGTCAAAGGCCTGGACCTCGGAGCGGACGATTATCTTGTCAAGCCTTTCTCTGCCACCGAGCTTTTGGCGCGGGTGCGCGCCGTTTTGCGGCGCGCTCAGCCGCCCACCGAACATGGACAGGAACGCTTCTTTACACATGAAAATTTGAAAATTGATTTTGCCCGCGCGGAAGTCTGGAAAGATAATCAGCCGGTTTCTCTATCTGCCACGGAATACCGCTTGCTTCTGCAATTTGCCCATAATGTTGGAACGATCCTGACCTCCGAAGAATTATTGACCAGCGTCTGGGGACCCGAATACAAACTCGATAAGGAAATTCTATGGGTGAGCATTGCCCGTCTCCGTCAGAAACTGGAAACGGATCCGCATAACCCGCATCACATTGTGACGCGTTCGGGCCTCGGATATTTGATGCCTCCGCTCGAAGTTTGAAGGGTTCAATGGCCGGGAGTACGATCCTTGTGGTTGATGCAGACGCCGTCAGTCTCAGTTATGTTTCGGCGGCGTTGCAAGAGGCAGGGCATCATATTCTGCGGGCTTCTTCCGCCAAAGAAGGTCTGATTGCCGCATGGCGGGATCGTCCTGACCTGATCGTAATAGATCCCGTAATCACTGACATGAAAGGGGAGGACTTTGCCGTCCGCTTGCGCTCCGATGATCGAACATCCAAGACGCCGCTCATTGCCCTCAGCCGTGACACCGCCCCCTCGCGTTCGCGCGCCTGCCTGCAGGCCGGCTTCAATGAGTATTTGGTAAAGACGGCAAAGGCGATTCCATCTCTGCTGGAAACAATCGAACGATTATCCAGCGTGCCGCTTTCAATGGCAAAAGAAGGCGGCATCCTGATGGTCTTTTTGAGCGCCAAAGGCGGGACAGGTACATCGTCGCTGTGCGCCAATATCGCCATGAACATTGCCTCTTTGCAGCCGGAGGCGCGCGTCGCCGTGGCCGATATTGTTTTGCCGATCGGTTCCATCGCCGAAATTGTCGGGTATGACGGCAGCCAGAATTTGGTGACCATTGCCGAAATGCCGGCTTCAGAAACAACGCCTGAGTTCTTTCGCAACAACCTGACTGAAATGACCAATTGGCGTTTTCATCTGCTGGCAGGTTCGCCTGATCCCGAAAGCGGCAACCAGCTCAATGTCGGAAGGATCGGCGGCATTGTGCGTTCGTTGAAGCTCGCGTATGATTTTGTCTTGCTCGATATCGGCCGCACTCTTTCGCGCATCAGCCTGCCGTTGATCCAAAACGCCGACCTGGCGGTCATGATTGTCAGCACCGATTTAAGCACGATTACGCTTACGAAAACCGTCTGGGATTATTTGCAAACCAAAGGCTTGCGGGCCTCCAACGTCTATACCATTTTGAACAGGGCTGTAGGTTTGGAGGGATTGACAAGAGCCGAAGCCGAAAAAATCATCGGCATCGAGATCAAGACCGCCATGCCTTATCTTGGAGGAAATTTTGCGCTGGCCAACAACCTTCATCAACCGCTCACAACCAAATTTCCGAACGATACCGCCGCCATCATTTTGAGGGACACATCCCAGCAAATGGTGTTTCTTGCCCGGCGCGTCCGCTCGATATAAAAACTTCATGTAAAAACAGAGGCAGTCATGACAATCGAATACGATGAAAAAGGAAAATTCTATACCGATGTGGTGACCAAGATTTCCGTTCATGCCACAGTTCAAACGACCCATCAGTTGATTCGAGGCAATGTTCATGTTCGGCAGGGCGAACGCCTGAAAGATGAGCTCGACCGGGACGAACTCTTCCTCGCCATGACCAATGCCAGCATTTTGGGGGCCGATGGCCAGGTCCTGTTCAGCGCGCCGTTTCTTGCCGTGCGGCGTTCCCAAATTATTTGGGTTATCCCCGGCGAGGAAGGGACAAAGGAATAAACGATGGTTCAACCGGCTTCTCAAAATCCCGTGCGTTTCTCGGCGTCCGATCTTGCAAAACTCAAGCGTTTTTTGATTGACAGCCTGTCGCGCGGGATCGAAAGCGAAGGGATTCCATTCGATCAGCGCACAACGTTCATCAAACAACATCTGAAGAGCGTGTACGATCAGGCGCGTATCAGCCTTCCAGATGACATTCAACGCGCCGTTTTTCAGGATGTCCTGAACGACATGCTCGGCTATGGACCGATTCAGCCCCTGCTTGACGATCCGGATGTCAGCGAAGTAATGGTGAATGGTCCGAAGAAGGTGTATATCGAAAAGAAGGGACAGTTGATGCGCACCAATGTAACCTTCGATGATGACGCGCACGTTTTGCGAATCATTGACCGCATCATTCTGCCCCTTGGCCGGCGCGTGGACGCTGACAGCCCCACCGTGGATGCGCGTTTGCCCGACGGTTCGCGCGTCAATGCGGTCGTTCCGCCGGTCGCTATTGACGGGCCTTCGATCACCATCCGCAAATTCCGCAAGGACAAGCTTCAGATCGCCCAGCTCGTCGAATACGGTTCGCTTACGCCGAGCATGGCCGAGTTTCTTCGCGCTTGTGTGATGGCGCGTTTGAACATTGTTATTTCAGGCGGCACCGGCTCGGGCAAAACCACACTGCTGAATGTGTTGTCCGGTTTCATACCCGAGAACGAGCGCATCATCACCATCGAAGACGCGGCGGAGCTACAGCTTCAACAGGATCATGTATTGCGGCTCGAAACCAAACCCGCCAATGTGGACGGCGGCGGCGCAACAACGATCCGCGATCTGGTCCGCAACTCGCTTCGCATGCGCCCCGATCGAATCGTTGTCGGCGAATGCCGCGGCGGCGAGGCGCTTGATATGTTGCAGGCAATGAACACCGGCCATGACGGCTCGTTGACCACGCTCCACGCCAATTCCCCCCGCGATGCGTTATCGCGTCTCGAGACGCTTGTGTTAATGGCCGGCATGGACTTGCCGATCAAGGTTGTACGCCAGCAAATTTCCTCTGCGGTGGACCTCATTGTCCAGCAGACGCGCCTCAAGGATGGTTCGCGTAAAGTGACCGCCATCACCGAGGTGGCAGGCATGGAAGGCGACACGATTGTTCTGACCGACATATTCAAGTTCGAACAAACCGGCGTGGGCGAAGGAGGAAAAGTGCTTGGCGAATTGAAAGCCACCGGAATCCGCCCAATGTTTTCTTCACGCCTCGAAGCGGCCGGATATAAACTGGGCGCTGAAATTTTTGGCACCTCGATTGCAGATAGATTGACCAGCGCCCGCCAGCGCCGTTAGCATGTTGCAAAACCGTGAAGAGTCACTGCGATGATTATCTGCAACACGCAGTATAATCAGGCCACGAGGCTTGCATGGACACTCGCTCTCAGATCACACTTCGCACAAAAAAATTAGGCGTTCTGATCCGGGATGCCCGGCTGGCGGCGCGCCGAAATATTGATGAATGCGCCAGGGCTATCGGCGTCACAAAAGGCGTCTTCCGCGCCTATGAAGAGGGACGCCGCGCCCCTTCGCTTCCTGAACTTGAGATCCTGGCTTATTACCTGCAACTGCCCATTGATCATTTCTGGGGTAAATCCTCCATCTCAGACGATGCTTCGCCAACTGAACCGCTTGACTTGCCGCGTCTTGTAGATGTGCGCCAGCGCATGATCGGCGCCTTGCTCCGCCAGGAACGCAACAACGCCAGCCTTTCGATCAAGGCATTGGCGCAGGAAACCGGCATTTCCGGCGCGCGCCTCAACGCCTATGAACTCGGCGAACGTCCGATTCCTCTGCCCGAACTCGAAGCCATTCTCGCCGCGCTGGGAAGCCGGATTGACATTTTCTTCGATCAGAACGGCCCGATCGGCGAATGGATGAATGATCAAAACTCCATCAGACAATTCCTCGAACTGCCAAAAGAACTGCAGAACTTCGTATGCCAGCCGGTGAATCGTCCATACATTGAATTGGCGCTGAAATTGAGCTCCATGTCCACTGAAAGACTGCGCTCCGTGGCTGAAGGTCTGCTTGATATTACGTTGTGAGCGGTTGCTTGGCGGGAAATCTTTTCATGACTGCAAATCCTGAAATCAAAAAGCTGGCCGACGACGGCAAACTGGCTTTTGAAGCCGGCAATTATGCCCTGGCTGTGAATCTTTTTGAAAACGCGGCAAAAGGCTATGCCTCGTTGAACGACACCCTCAACGAGGCAGAGATGAAAAATAATCTGAGCGTCGCGCTTCTAAAATTGGGAAAAGCCCAGGAAGCGCTGGACGCCGCAAATGGCACGGATGCCGTCTTTGCTCAAGCCCAGGACCTCAAACGTCAGGGCATGGCGGTTGGAAACCAGGCCTCCGCATTGGAAGCCCTCCACCGCTTCGATGAAGCGCTGGCCGCTTATGAGAAGTCGGCCCGGCTTTTTGCAGACGCCGGGGAAGCCGCTCTGCGTTCCATGGTGCTCAAATCTGCGGCAGGCGTCAAACTCAAACGGGGCAAAGTCACCGACTCAGCCATTCAAATGATTGGCTCGCTCGAAGCCAAAGACAAGCCCTCCATCTTCGAGCGCATTCTCAGGTTTTTCGTTCGTCTTGTCGTGCGATGATCTCGGTCAACCCTCCGGCGCTCAAAGCAGGTCAGCGAGTTCGCCCGGCGGTCTCTTCAGATTATCAACAGATCGCCGACTTGATTTTCTTTGAGGGACACGTCCATCGCCACCTCGACTGGCGCACGCCGCTCGAATGGCTTGGATATTCGCCGTATTGGGTGCTCGAAGAAAACGGACGCGTGGTTGCCGCGTTGGCCTGCCCGCCCGACCCGGACTCGATTGCCTGGATCCGGCTTTTTGTTTACGCCTCGCATCTTTCCGGATCGTCGGTCTGGTCGCCGTTATGGACAGCGGCGCGCAGGGAACTCGCCCAGCGCGGCCGCATGACGGCGGCGGCCATTGCCATGGAACGCTGGATGGACTCGCTGTTGATCGAAAATGGATTTGGCCTGGCGCATCATATTGTTTTGCTCGAATGGAACGACAGGCCGGTCATGCCGCTTTCGATTCCCGCCGGTTATTTCATCCGAACCATGAAATCCGATGACCTGCCGCGCGTTGTCGAAGTGGATGCGTCGGCTTTCGATTTGCTCTGGCAAAATTCTCTGCCGGCTTTGAGCAAGGCTTTTTCACAGGCCGTTTATGCTTCGGTCATCGAGAGGGATTCAGACATGGTTGGGTATCAGTTGTCAACGTGGAGTCCGCTTGGGGCGCACCTCGCCCGGCTTGCCGTCCGGCCTCAGGCGCAGGGGATTGGATTGGGCACGGCGCTGGTCAATGATCTGATCATCCACATGCAAAACGGCGGCGCGAGGCACATTACCGTCAACACGCAGGGCAACAACAACGTTTCGCTGGCTTTGTATCAAAAACTTGGTTTTCGCCGAACCGGGGAACAATATCCGGTTTATACGATTCGGGTGGAATGACAATGGCGCAACGAAGCAACGTCATTGCTGTCCTCATGCTGGCAGGACGGGCGATTGCAAAATCAAAATGGTCGCGGGAGGCGTTATGAAAACGTTCGAATCTGGATGGCAAAGTAAAGACGGCATCAGGTTTTATGTGCTCGGCTGGGAACCTCACGCGAAACCCCGCGCTGTGGTTTGTCTTGTTCATGGACACGGCGAACACGTAGGACGTTACGCTCATGTGGGTGAAGCCTTTGCCAACGCAGGGTATGTCCTCGCCGGTTTTGACGCTCGCGGGCATGGAAAGAGCGGCGGCCCGCGCGGTCATACGCCGTCGTACGACGCCTTGATGGATGACATTGCTGATTTTCTGATGCAGATGCAAACGTCTTATCCCGGTCTGCCGCGTTTCCTGTATGGCCACAGCATGGGTGGAAATGAGGTCATCAATTTTGCATTGCGCCGCAAGCCGGATCTAAAAGGCGTGATCGCCACCGGTCCATGGCTGAAGTTGGCATTCGAGCCGCCGGCACTGCAGGTTACGCTAGGACGCCTGATGAACAACATCGCGCCGGGGTTTACGCAAAAGTCCGGGCTGGATACTGCCGCGCTTTCGCATGATGCGAGCGTGGTGAACGCATATAACAGCGATCCTTTGGTTCACGATAAAATTTCCGCGCGCCTGTTTATGGGGATGTACGAAGCGGGATTGTGGGCGCTCGACCACGCCGCGGAGTTTCCGCTCCCGTTGCTGATCATGCACGGAACGGCCGACCGGCTTACATTGGCGGAAGCGAGCCGCCAGTTCGCGGAGCGCGGCGGAAAGAATGTCACCTGGCGCGCATGGGATGGCCTCTATCACGAAATCCATAACGAGCCTGAAAAGGCCGAAGTCCTCAAAGTCATGATTGACTGGATGGATGCGCGTTTGAAATAAAATTGCTCTGTTACAGATGCGTCGTTGCAAGCCGCATAGGCGGTGAAGCAATCCCTTGCAGGCATGAGACTGCTTCACTGCGTTCGCAGCGACCATGCCAAAGGCGTTTGTAGCGGAGCAGGGCAAGGTTTCAATTATTCGACCTCTTGCAAAAGCCAATAAAAGAATCATGCTCCTGGCGGCGGGAGCGCTTATGCAGGAGATCAATTTACATAAAATTGCAACGAAAACAAGGAGATTCGATGAGCAAAAAAGACCGTGAAGGCATGAGCAAACGTCAGGAGTTCCGCGAGAAGCGGCGGCGCGCCGAACAGCGCAACCGCTTGATTTGGATTGGTTTGATTGTCGTCGGCGCGTTGCTGGTGGCATTCTTTTTGATCTACCCGCAGATCAAGCCCGTTGCGGCGATCCAGCCTGCGGCAACGGAAACGCGCCTCAATGTAAATCGCAATTCGGCGGGTGACCCGAATGCGCCGGTCAAGCTGACGGAATTCTCTGACTACCAATGCCCTTATTGCAAACAGTACTGGCAGAACACTGAGCCGCAGATTATTGAAGCTTATGTAAACACAGGTAAAGTGTATTACACGGATCGTTCAGCGGGCAACTTCATCAGCGATAATGCCAACAGAGCCAACGGCGGGAATGACACCGAGTCGCAGGATTCGGCAATGGCCGCGCTTTGCGCCGCTGATCAGAATAAATACTGGCAGATGCACGATGCGCTGTTTACCAACGCGCTTGGCGAGGCGGATGGAATCTCCTTCACCCCGCGGCGACTGCAAGCCATCGCTCAAAGTATCGGGCTGGATATGAACGCCTATAATTCCTGTTTCAACAGCCATAAATATTTGAATCAAGTCAGCCAGGATTTGAAGGATGCAGACGCGGCGGGGATGCAGGGCACGCCGTTTTTTGTGATCAGCTATGTGCCGAAGGGCCAGACTCAACCGGTGACGACGACCCTGGATGGCGCACAGCCTTTCAATGTGTTCCAGCAGGCGCTGGATAAAGCCCTGGCGGCGGCGGGCGCGCAATAACATAACGGCGCTGTTTTCAAAAAAGGATGCCGGCTTTCCGCATCCTTTTTTTGTTCGAATCTCCGCATAAATAAAACATAAGACTTTATGCCGCGTTCTGGACAAAAGGCTTTGAACATGGGAAAATCTCCCGCCAAGACCAAACTTTATGAGGTGATGGATGAGCAAAAAAGATCGCGAGGGCATGAGCAAACGTCAGCAGTTTCGCGAGAAACGGCGTCAGGCTGAACAACGTACGCGTTTGATTTGGATCGGCCTGATTGTGGTTGTAGCGGCGGTGGTGGCATTTTTCCTGATTTATCCGCAAGTCAAACCGATTGCGGCAATCCAGCCCGCCACGCCCGAAGCGCGTCCGAATGTGAACCGCAACTCAACCGGCGATCCAAACGCGCCCGTCAAGCTGACGGAATTCTCTGATTTCCAATGTCCTTATTGCAGACAATACTGGCAGGCGACCGAACCGCAGATCATTGATGCCTATGTCAAAACGGGAAAGGTGTTTTACACCGATCGTTCGGCGGGCAACTGGGTGAGCGGCAACATTGCCGCCGGCGGCGGGACGGCCGGCACCGAATCTCAAGATTCGGCAATGGCCGCCTATTGCGCCGCAGACCAGAACAAATACTGGGAAATGCACGACGCGCTCTTCACCAACGTAATCGGTGAAGAAGCCGGTTCGTTTACGCCGCGCCGATTGCAGGCCATCGCTCAAAGTATCGGGCTGGACATGAACGCCTATAATTCCTGTTTCAACAGCCAGAAGTATTTGAATCAGGTAAATCAGGACTTTCAAGACGCATTGGCCGCGAAGATCACCGGCACGCCGTTTTTTGTGATCAGTTATGTGCCGAAGGGCCAGACTCAACCGGTGACGACGACCCTGGATGGCGCACAGCCTTTCAATGTGTTCCAGCAGGCGCTGGATAAAGCCCTGGCGGCGGCGGGCGCGCAATAAATTGATCGGATGGACATTATCGAAAACAAGAAAATCACCCGCGAAGGGCGCGAATTTTCATGGTAAGAAGAAAGAAAGCCGCGCCTCTTTGTGAGCATGGCGGACAAAAATTAATTCTGATAAAGACCAGTGAAAAAGGACGCGGCTCATGCGCCGCGCCTTTTTATTTAATAGGCAGGTCACGTTAAAGCGTGATCCGAATCATTTTCCAAACAGGGACAGAATCCAAACGATCAATGGCGCAATTGCCAGCGCAGGCAGGAAATTTCCTGCGCGGATTTTTTTGATCTCGAGCAGACTGCTGACCGCCAACCCCATCAAAATCACGCCGCCCGCCGCCGTCAACTCGTTCATCATGGACTGGGTGACGATCGCGTTCAATTGAGCCGCCAGCAGGCTGATGCCTCCCTGGTAAACCAGAATCACCAGCGATGAAAATAATACGCCAACGCCCAATGACGATGAAAACGCCAGCGAGGCGAATCCGTCGAGCACGGATTTGACGGCCAGTAATTTATAGTCGCCGGTCATGCCATCCTGGATCGAGCCGAGAATGGTCAACGGGCCGACGCAAAAAAGCAGAGACGAGGTCAGAAAGCCGCGCACGAACTTGCTTGAAACATATTCGCCGTTCGATTCCGGCGTTTCGTTGTTTTTTGAAAATCGTTTTTCGAGAGTCTGGCCAAGCGATTGCAAACGGTCTTCGATCTTCCACCATTCGCCCAACAGCGCGCCGATTAAAAGCGCCCCCAGAACGATCAGCGAATTTTCGGTCTTGAGGAACATTTGAATGCCGATGGCCGCGGTGAACAATCCCATACCCGCGACGATCGTGGCTTTCAAACGCTCCGGCACGCGCGCGCCGAAAAGCAAACCCAGCGCGCCGCCGAGCAATACGGTTGCGATGTTTAGAAAAGTGCCCGTCACGATTCCTCCGTTGAATTGCGCGAAACCGCCTGGCTTTGCAGGCGGGGCATCGCACTTCGTTCATTTTTTTGCCTTCGTCGTTTCCTTCCCCGCCGTTTGATTTTCGATCAATTCCAACACGAACAACAATGACGACAAACGATTGAGGTATTGCTGTAATGCGGGATTGACGATTTCCCTGGCATCGAAAAGCTCGACCACGCGCCGCTCCGCGCGGCGGACGACGGCGCGCGCCAGTGACAATGCCGCGCCGGAGGCGGTGTCTCCTGGTATGATGAATTCGGCTGGCATCTCGATGGTTTTGCTCAACGCATCGGTTTCTTTTTCCAGCCATTCGACGCGTTGTGAATCAAAATGGAAGTGGTCTGCGTTTTCGGGCGGCGCCGCCACTTCGGCCATGAGCCGATATAAATCCCGCTGGGCTTCGAGCAGGAGCGGCTTGCAGCGCGGATCACGCGCCGAAGCGCGCGCCACGCCCAAAGCCGCGGATGATTCGTCCAGCGTCCCCAGCGCTTCGATGCGGACGTGATATTTCGCCACGCGTCCCTTACCGAGCAGTCCCGTCGTGCCGTCGTCGCCTTTGCGAGTGTAGAAAGACATGGCTGGATTATAATTTCACCAGAGAGAGATGCAAACCCCGTCGAAGGACAATTGGTTATTACATGCGCCGGCGTTGTTGGCCGCGGCCGCCGCGCTCGCTCCGTTTGCGCTGACTCCGTTCCGGGCTGTGCAAGGGTATCGCCAGGCAGGCACAGCGATTGCAAGCCTTCGCCGAACGAGGGCAAATTCTGCCTCAAAGGAAGGATTGAAATAGATGCGGCGTTCCATTCACGCAGACATTTTGAAGCGCGCATTGAGTTCCGAATTCAGCCGGGGCGCGCTCGAAGAAATCATCGCTTTCAACCTTGAACAGGATGATATTTTGACCGGTCAGATCGGCCACGATGAATATCATTTCGATAACAACGCCTTTGAGAAATCCCGCGCTTTCATGGAAGACCAGCGCGCCTTGATCGCGCCCGCTTTGGAAAACGGCGATGCCGGGA
>JBHORD010000091.1:0-38694 GCA_042408355.1 Anaerolineales bacterium | reverse complement strand
CAGAGCGATAGTGATCCCGATACCTAACCAGCCGCCACCTATTAATGGAGTAGCTATTCCCACGATAACTTGCACTAGGAAAATGGCCAGCGCAACGGTTATTAGGAGTCCCAACACTTCAAAGAAGATGTTGCGGAACATCGCGGCGCGGTCAACGGGCTCCTTATGATAGGCTTGGATTTGCTTATTCATGGTGAAGACAGTTGCCATGCCAGTGCTCAATACGAGCATGGCAATCGAGAACGCGCCTGCAATAAATGGCACGAACAACAAGGCTGTGAGCAAGACGAGAAACAGCAAGATGGAAATGTAAGGCCAGTGAGATTCGAGGAAGGTTAGCATGGTTCGCAGTCACTTCACTTTCAGAACGACAAATGGCGCCTCATAACGTCCTATCAGGATCGTGCTTCCATCCGCAGACCAAGCCAGGTCGCCCGAAGCGACTACATTCTTTGGATCAATTTGTGACAAGCGGAAAAGCTCATACTTCTCTCCCGTTCGCCAGCGGATCAATGTCAAGACCGTATCGGTCACATTATCGGTAACAGGAGGAATCGCACTGTTGGAACACTTTACTGTCTCAGTGTCTGCGCACTCCCACTGGGCTACCAACACATATTCGCCTGTGGGATCAAAGATTTCGCCTACGAGATGTTGAGGATTGTTCAAGAAAGTGACGCTGTAAGAAGGATGGCCATAATCCATGGGGTCGGCGAATGAAATAATGGCATCACCTTCCAATAAGGCGACTGGGATATCCAACGACTTGCTCCACAAATATCTTCCGGTACCGCCAACCTCTTTTTCTTGGCGAAAATCATATTGCCAATGCAATGGAACAGGCGCAGAACCTTTGAGATCAAAGACGGCCCAATCATCATTGACAAGGCTGGCCATATACCTTCCTGCATTGAAAGGCGACCAAAGCTGAAAGCCATCAGCGCGCTTATCAGCCTCGGTGATAGTGTGCGTTTGGGGATTAAGGAGAAAGATCGGCTCCTTATTTAGGCTCGTATAACCTGTCACAGCCAAGTATTTTCCATCCGGAGACCAATCAAAATTTCCCCCGAGCCCGATTAGGGTATCCCTGTAAGTTGAAAAGTCCGGATATTCATCGAATACATTTTTGACTTGGCCGGTATCCAATTGGAATTGTTTGAGATTCCCGCCGATTACTAAATCCACAGACTTTCCGTTTGGCGAAATGGCCCCGTATTCGAGAGAACCATATTGAATAGCCGTATCTACTGGAGACACAAATGCTCTTTGAACGGCAGGAAAGTGCGGGCCACAGCCAGACAACACAAAGGCAAAAACTGTTAGGCTAATTAATTTGCGATTTATCTTCACGATCAATGCTCCTTATTGAGAGGCGCAAGCATTTCCTGACTGGTTTAAATGCGCGGCATAACAGACGACTTTGTTGGCATAATTCACAGAGCAATCTGGCGCTCCCGCCTGACAAGCAGAATCCATTTGATCGAGTTGAGCCACAATTTGATCCCAGCTTGGCGGCTGCCCGCCATTTGCCGTTTTCGCATTAGAAAGGGCAGCGCCAGTTTCTCCGATCCCAAGTTTGTATCCCACCGCCAGCAATTTCAGTTGAGTATCTTCAGGCAGTTCATTCCATTCGGACTGGCCGATATTGTTTTTCAGGTAATCGCCTGTGCCGATCAACGCCAGCGCACCGAGATTGATGTTGCCCTTCATATCATTCAACTGCGGCTCGCTTGTTTGGCAATGGAGAACCCCGGTTTCATTATCTTCACATTGTCCATCATAGATCGTTTTGGTAGCCTGTTGAATAAATGACTGCTGTGATGTAGATAAATCTTTATAGGCAGGTATTCCTTGTAGAGGAAAATCAAAGTATCCTAAGCCTATTCCATTTTGGGACGCATAGTTATAAATGTTGCTGTAATAATTTTTAACATCGGGGTTATTGAGATCGTATTTTGGAATTTGTCTAAAAATTGTATCGCCAGCCATGGGTGTTATCTGCATGATTCCGCCAGCGGCAAGGTTGAGACCATTCGGCCCCGGGCGAGTTGGCGTTAGCGCACAATTTGACTCTTGCATACAAAGGCCTTTCAAAAACAAGGGGGCAGATTGTAATGGTTGGCGGCATCCCAAATTGGCTGGTTCGGATAATTCTGCCAATAAGCGGGATCGGTGCGATAGCCATGCGCCGTTAACCATTGCTGGTTGGATTGTATCCAGCCGTCGAGATGCGCCAGTCCAGTGTAATTTGAATGCAGATCTGCGGGTTCCAAGCTTGACGAACCTGCCAACTGCATCCACAACGACGCTGGGTTTTGCGTTGCTGTTGGAGAAAGGAGTGTGGCAGTCGGAGCAGTTGTAGATGTAGCGGCCGTGGTCGGAGTGGCAGTAGCGCTGGGTGTTCTTGGACAGCCTCCTGCACTGGCCAACAGAAGCAAGGCTCCGCCTGTCAAGACCGCACGCTGAAGACCTGGCGTAATCAATGGCCGCGATTGTGCAACAGTATCCGAACGAGAAGATTCGGCAGAAGTTCCCGGCTTGGTAAGCTGTTGGTAGGCTGGCGTGACCGCGTTCGTCAACTTACTCCACGTCTTCTGAACCGGCTGCACAATGTTTTCTTGTGCCCATGTCGTCACAGGCTGGATAATGGGTTTGTAAACATAATTATCCCAAGCGTTCTGGACCGGCTGGACAATATTTTTCTGTATCCAGGTTGCTGCTGGTTGAATAATGGGCCTGTAGACATAATTATCCCATGTAGTCTGAACTGGTTGCACGATCTTCTGCTGGAAGAAGTTGGTGATGCTACCCCAGATGCTCTGCTGTGGTTGGGGTGCGGATGCTTGGCTGTTGGCGGTTGCATTGCTTGCGCGCAACGCTTCCACGGCATCATAGCCATCAGGCTGTGGTGAGGAAGGGGCAGGCGGCATTGATAAGGACTCGATCTGTTCTTCCTTCTGCTCAACGCGCTGTGCTTCCATTTCCCGGCGTTTGGCGGCAGCCTGCGCCTCCTGTTCCGCCTGCTTTTGGACGATATATCCCTGTGCCGCACCCAGTGATGCGCCGATCGTCCCGCTCGCGGCAACATCGGCTTTCAGCTTTGCTGCTTCTTCATAAGCTTGCTGCTCAATCGCCTCTTGATTGCTTTGTTCACTGGCTTTCCATGCTTCTTCTGCCTCTTTGGTTTTGCCGTGCATTAGATATGCCAACGCCAGTAAAGCTGGCGACAATCCGGTCTCCAAAAGTATTTTCTCGGCATCTGTCACTCTGCCGTAAAAAATCATCTTATAGATTTCCTGCTTCGTTTTCGTTTCCGTCATGCGGAATGTTTCTTTGCCTATCACGATTATCTAACCCGAATCCACGTTAAAATAATTTGAAAAACCAAGCATAGGAAAAGTGTAAAATCAGCGCTATCGTGGTTTCAAGCGCAACAAGAACAAGAACCGCTGTTGCATATCTGTCTTTTGTTAGAAAATAGGCGGCGCCAAGCACACAAATTAAAATTAGGCACCAATAAATATACACGGCTAATGGCGAAAACACAATCAAAAGCAAAATGCCTATGGCGATCAATATTCCCTCAAGCCTCTTCATTCGTGCCGCGTAGTCATACACTAGCGCAATCAGCCACCAATGCACTTTTTGACGTTGCGTAAGCTTGTTCATTGTCTCCCGACTTCTGAGGTGTTTCAACAAGGGCAATGCATTTGAGGGTTGCCCGCTCGAGATCAGTGTTCTTGCAACATTAGCCAATGTGTTGATGTGTGTCGGGCATGCGCTCAAAATACTTTCATAATGTTCTAAGGCCGTTCGATAATTTTTTTCTTGTTCTGCAAGATAACCTAATACGGTATGCGCCACCAAGGTTGCATTAGTATTTTTGGATAAGATCTCTTCGGCCTTCTTTTTCAGATTGGCAGGTTTCTCGCCGACGCGTGCCAAGATTGCTAATTGCGCCTCCAAACAAATATTATCGCCCGATTCTAGTTGATCGTCAGATATGTGGCGCAAAATCTCCTTGGCCAGCCTTAAATCGCTCACGGCCACATATGCTAAGGCACGTATACATGTCTCATTTCGTACATCATCGGCGATAGACTTTATTTCAGAATGCTGTCCACACCATAATCGCTTGTATAAACTTAAGTCGGACATATACTCTCCATTTCATGGCTGGAATATTGGAATTTTTATAATCTCTTGACCAACTTTACCAAGGCCAGCAAGTACACTTGGTGCAAATATAGCAAGAGCCGCTACAGTTTGGACGCCAATCAAGACCCCCACGGTTACAGCTGCCACCTGCATGGGTTTCCATTTCAAGTACACGCCGCTGGTCATATTTCCCTTCAATCCAACATCGCCAGTGCTGACATTCACATCTGCATAGTTCATATCGGTCGTGACGGTTGTGTTCCAGCCTTCCCATTTGGCCGACGATTTCAGGGAAATACCCAAGGAGCCTTTCACGCCGTTCTCGTCAATGTGTACAGGAGTGGGCATTCGGACTCCCATATCCAGTTCAGGCTCGCCCGGTTTCACTCCAGCCGAAAAAGATGGTGTCTCACCCGCCTCCACCTTTGCGCCCTCTGTACTGATTTCTACGTTCGGATTTGCGCTTGATCCACCTGACGATGTGGTTACATGACCAAAGGAGAAGATGCCACTGGGCGATAAGAAGCTGAGTCGGCATCTCCTGTCTGGAATCCGCGATTCCAGTGGATGGGATTGAACGAACCAATGCTTTGGCTGCTTCTACTGCAAAGGAGGGTACCCACCACGGTTTGGACGGGGTAGCACTGGTCACTATTCTGCTCGCGCGCAAATCTTCTATTGCATCATAGGCATGAATCTGCTCGTATGGCGATGCCAGGGACGCAGGCGGCGTTGACAATGCTTCTATTTGCTGTTCCTTCTTCTCCGCGCGCTGCGCTTCCAACTGCTGGCGTTTGGCTTCGGCAACAGCAATCTGCCTTTGCTTTTCTTCCACCGCACTTTGCGCTGTGCCCACCACAGATGAAATGCTTCCGTTCTGGATTGCCTGATTTTGCAGCGCGCCGGCTTCGGTATCGGACAATCCTTGTTTCATCAACCCAGCCTTGAAATGATTCAGCGATGCCTGATACGCCTTGATGATTATTGGATATGCCTACGAAAAGGGCGACTAGCGAACCACCCGCATACCCCACCAATAACAAACATCAGGCAGGGGAAAATGATAGTTGATGCGGCCCCCATAAAAACCAAATTGAAGTATGTTTGCTTGTCAAGAAGATTCGATTGATTGCCCGACCCCAAGATGATCATCGATAATTCCCGCACATTCTCAACAGTCCCAACTATTGACATAACAAGATTGACTATTCCGCCGCCCAAGAATCCATCTTTGGCGAAATTTCTAGTAACCTCCTCATTTTGATTGAAAGCGATAAATGCGCTTCTTACCAAGTAATAGGGCAAGGCAACAAATACTGCTACAGTTAGTACAGTCGAAATGTATAGATTCTTTACAAATACAATGCTGATAAACAGGAGTCCCAAAGATATAAAAATGTGGGGATAGTATTTTTTAAGAATGAACTTGATCATATTCTTTCTCCTAAAGTGTTAATAATAGAGCGCCAGCTATAAGAATGGATGTGGCAGTGACGACCACAAAACCAACTTTTTGCAAAGTCGTCATGCTATTCCACCTATTTGCCATGTTTTCTCCGGCTTTATCCAACTGGACCCGCTCGTAATAATCTCCGCTCTTGGTCACCTGATCGTAAACAAAAGAATAGCCACTGGCAGCAAGGGGTATAACTGGAGATGAAATGAACTCAGCGGTCGCTATCATTGGGCTATATGGATATGTATTTGCAGCAATTTGTGCAACCTGCACGACCGCAGGCCAATATCCTATTGAAGTACCTGTAAAAGCATCTGGGACAAACGGGTCTATTGCGCCTGCTGTCTCACGTAAGCCGCCCCACCAATCTATTTGCGGCGCTGGTGTTGACGGAGGCAATGGATTCGGATTTGCTCCAATGAAAGTGGTTGGCGGCGCGGGCGCCCAATATGGACCGTCAGTAAATGGCGGTTTTTGTTGAGTAGGCGGAACATCCGATGGCTTGGAGCCTTCATCCACTTGCTTGGGCAACAATGCCTCGATCTGCTCTTCCTTCTGCTCGGCGCGCTGCGCTTCCAACTGCTGGCGCTTGGCGGCAGCCTGCGCCTCCTGTTCCGCCTGCTTTTGGACGATATATCCCTGTGCCGCACCCAGTGATGCGCCGATCGTTCCGCTCGCGGCAACATCGGCTTTCAGCTTTGCTGCTTCTTCATAAGCCTGCTGTTCGATTGCATCCTGATTATTTTGATCGCTCGCTAACCATGCCTTCTCCGCTTCCTCGGTTTTGTTATGGATTGTATATGCCAGTGCCAAGAGAGCTGGCGACGACTTGGCTTCCAAAAGGATTCTCTCGGCATCTGTCACTTGACCGTAAAAAATCATTTTGTAAATTTGATGCTTCATGTCTGTATCAATAGATACCCGTCAATGAATATTTTCTACGAAATTGAAGACATTTCTTACTACATAGACAATAAGCCAGATAATTACAACTGAGAGTGCCAGCCGTTTCAAAGTCGGGATATTTACGCCAGATTTCATCTGAAGGAGATAGGCAGACAACAAGCATAACCCAGCTACCAGCACGGGAATTATCCATACACTAGGCAACAAAAACGCCACTATGAATGTACTCAACCCCACCAGTATGGCTATCCCTTGCCTTCTTACGACAAACTCATAATTCAAAAATGTAACTTGCCAATACAATTTTCTTGGTTCTTCTAATTTATTGAACAGTTTTTGATTTTTGACCATTTTTAATGTTGCTCGGGCTTCATTGTTTTTCTTCAATTGAATATATGATCTCACCAAACCACCCAAAGCAACAAGATTTGATGGGCAGAGAACAAGAACGGCTTGGTAAAGCTCAACTGCCTTAGAAAACTCCTTCTCGGTTTCAAAGACTGTCCCTAGAAATGTGCGTGATATGATAGCCCACTCTGCACGAGAAACTGCAGTCTCAGCGATCTTCCTCAAGCTGTCAGTCTGTTTGTTATCGCGAAAGTTCATCATGATCTGAGCCTCTAACCAAAAAACATCTTCATCTGGTTGGCCAACAGGAGCTGTGCAAGTATCGTATAAAGCCTTGGCATGTGCATAATCGTGGAGAATACAAAATGCGATAACGCGTAAACTAGGCGACACTGTTTGATTGTTGGCGATCTGCATTGCAAATTTGTCGTCAGGACTACCTAACTGTTTGTAAACGAGATGATTATCCATACTTTATCCTTTTTCATGTCAATGTTGAAAGATGGGTTTTAGAACTGATGTATCGCCAGTTTGCAAAATATATGAGCCTATAAGGATTGCACCGCCAATGATTATGGGAGCGGCGACAGCATAAGTCAATACCCTCCCTGGCTTATATTCGAGATACCATCCGCTGCTGACACGTCCCTTCACTCCAGCGCCATTCACCTGCACTTCCGGGTAATTCACATCCATGCCAACCTTGGTGTTCCAAAATCCGCCCCAAGTCACTCTCGATGTGACCGAACTGCTCAACGTAGCCTTGATAGCCCCATCAGTGAAATCGTACTTTTGCCAGGGATTGCGAAGATTGAAATCAAATCCATCCGGCCGCGGTGTCAGCGAAGCAATCGGCTGTTGACCCACACTGGGCGTGAATGATCCGTCAGGATTGAGCATCAGGCCGGGATGGGCATCCGAGGCAAGCATTCCACTGGTCACCTTCCCAAACGAGATGACATGCTCAGGAGAAACCAAAGAGAACGCCGGGACAGGGCTTCTCCAAGAACCAACTTTTGCTGAGGGTATGGCTTGTACGAGGGCATGTGCTGCATTTTCTGAGCCAGTAGAGAGCCACCACGGTTTGTCTGTGGATGCCTGACTACTTTCATCTGTTCTGTTTGCGCGCAGAGCTTCCACTGTATCGTAGCCATCCTCTTGCGGGATTGGTTGCGCTGGCGATGCCAACAAGGCTTCTTTCTTCTCCGCGCGCTGTGCTTCCATTTCCCGGCGTTTGGCTTCGCCAGTGGCAATCTGTCTTTGCTTTTCTTCGACTGCATTTTGCGCTGTGTCCATCACAGATGAAACGCTCCCGTTCTGAATGGCTTGTTTTTGGAACGCGCTGGCTTCGGCATCCGACAATCCCTGACCCATCAGTTTCGCCTTGAAGCTGTTTAATGAAGCCTGATAGGCTTTTGCAATCTGCCGGTAGGACATGGGAGCGGTGTCCTTCTTGCCGTTCCTTTTCGCGTTCCGCTGGGCGATTGCCAAATGCGCTGCCTGTTCCGCTTCCTGTTTTCGCTTGGCTTCGTACGCGGCGGCCGCGGCCATCGCCGCCACTGCCGCAGAGACCAAAGGCAGGTTAGACTGAATCGGATCGGGCGCAGGCTGGTTATTCCTGATCCCGCCTGCGGACGACGAACTCACCACGATCACCGCTGGCTTGGATGGAACGGACGCTTCGACTGTGTTCAGCGCGGGTCGAACTGTCGCGGTGGGCTGGATGGTTGGCGTCGGTGTTGGACTCGGCGCTGTCGTGGGAGCCGCTGTCCATGTGGGAAGAGGCGGAAGAATCCACGAGAATACCGAAGGCTCCGGCACAGTCACCCAGCCCAGTTGAAACGTTTCGTTCCCCGCGTTATCACTCGTCTTGACCCAAACTTCGTAGTCGCCGGGCGGAGCAATGGCGCCGTCCGCAAAGCGTCCATCCCAGTTGATCCCTCCGCTGAACGAAGCGCCCGACACGCTTTCGTCCCAATGTACTTTCTTGTATTTCTCTGCCTGGTCTTCGATCACCACTCTCGCAGCCGCCAGCCCGCTCACCGAATCAGTGATGGTGAATTTCACATTCTGTCCCAGCGTCCATTTGGATGGCAAATGCACCATCGGACCTTGCGTGTCCACCGCGACGCTCTGCGTGATCTGGCTGGCGTTCCCGGCTTTATCTGTGGCGCGGAATTGCACCGAATGATTTCCATCTGATAATGTGGTGGGTACAGTATAGGCCGTCCACGCTCCGCCATCTACGGTTACTTCGAAAGTGTCCAATCCCGAAGCCGCATCGGTGGCGGAAGCGCTCACCTTCGCATTCGATTTATACCAACTGTTGTTTCCATTCGTGCCTGTGACCGCAGGCGTGATGACTGGCGCAGTCGTGTCCACAGAGTAGGTTTGAGCAGCAGTTGTTGTAACGTTGCCTGCGTTGTCGGCTGCCCTAAATTGAACGGAATGAATTCCGTCCGACAAGGTGATGGGCGATGTGTAAGCCGTCCACGCTCCGCCGTCTACCGTCTCTTCAAGCGAAGCGACTCCGGATGCTTGCCCTGAGCCTGTCGAAGGGTCGCTGGCATTCGCACTGACCTGCACATTCGAAACATACCAGCCATTCGATCCCGGTGCGCCCGCCGCGCTGACGTCAATTTGCGGCGTGGTCGAATCCACTTTGATCGTGAAGGTAGTTGAAGTTGTATTGCCTGCATTATCAATGGCGCTGGCAACAATTTGATGAATGCCATCATCGAGTGTTGCTGACGATTGTTCCACGCCGCCGTCCACCGAGATGGACGCGCCTGCGATTCCAGAGATGGCATCTGTGCCAGCGGCAGCAATACTTACCGGCGAGATATACCAGCTGTTCGATCCGCTCGTGCCGCTGACGTTCAAATTGGGAACGGGCGGATCAGGATCGTACTTCCAAGTTGTATTGCCGGAAGCGGTCAGGTTGGAAGTGGAAGCGGTGACCGTGTAATTGGCTGTGCCCGTCCCTTTGGGCAAGCTCAATGTGCAGGATGATCCACACGTGAAAGGTGTTCCGTTCAAATCTCCGCTGATGGTCACCGCATAACCTTGCGGGTCGGACGCAGTGAGACTCAGTTGGGCATTGCTGACACACCATCCATTTTGTCCTGCCTTGCCGCAGCTCACATTTCCGTTGATCGAAGGAGGCTTGTCACCACCGCCGCCGCACGCGCAGTGCCAGCGATACCCATCCCAGTAGCCGCACGGGTTGGGAGGCGGGCAGTCATTGGCCTGCGCCACTCCCGGCCCAAACGGATAAGTCACGAGCCGGTCGGGAACCCGGGAAGGAGGCAGCCACTCCGGTCCCGCAAACGAAACAATCAAAACGAGAAAGACAATGCCCAGAAAAAACCAATGCGGCAGAAAATGTTCAAAACGTTTTGGCTGACTTGGGATTTTCCTTTGGGTGCGTTGCATTTTCCCTTTCCCTTTTGACAACGACGAGTTGATTGGACAACATTATATCTCCGCCCATTTCCGCTTTGCTTTACAGGTTTGTTGGCTCCCTATGCACCGTCCTTTCATAAGCTCATCATAAGCACTTCATAAGCACTTGGTAAGCAGGCCAGCCGCTTTACCTCACCCTTCGCTTCCACTCTTCTTTCAATTGCAATTCACGCGGACTAATTCCGGAATCAAGCGCGAGGAAATCGGTCAATAAACGATTGAACTTGGCTGTTTCGTCAATCATCGGAAAATGGCCCGAGCCATCGAGGTTGATCTGGTGCATGTGCAAGGACAGCGATGTGCTTCCATCGGCGGGCGGCACGGCAATCGATGGATCGTTTTGTCCATAGACCAGCAAGCAGGGAACGGTCGTGACGCGGAATTGCTGGAATAAGCTATCGGCAGGAAAACCGCTCAATGCGGCCGCGACCGCCCGCGAGTCCGATTTGGACGCGTCGGAGAGCGCAGTGGCCGCTTCGGGCGTCCGGTTCGACAACCATTCCATAAGTTCAGCCGCGTTGGCCGTCTTCAATCTCGGGTTGATCGAATTGAAATCCAGCGGATAGTTGACGGCCATGATGCGATCCACACTGCCCGGTTGTTGTATTGCAAAATAAAATCCGACCAGCGCGCCGAGGCCATGCCCCACGATGGCAATTTTGCCGATGCCCATTTCATCGAGAAAGCCGGTAAGAAGCGAGGCTTGTTTATCCAGCGAGTAACGCGCGGGGTCATGAGTAGTATCGCCATAGCCGAATAAATCGAGCGCGTAGGCGCGGAACGATGTGGAGGCCACCTGCATGGAGGCGATCCAGTAACGCCATGAGCCAACCCAGCCATGCAAAAATACGATGGGGCGGCCGCGCCCCAACGCTTCATAGTGAACGATAGCCTGGTCAAGGATGATGGCGCTCATGAGAATTTTCCCTCGCCATTCCCATCCGGCGCTTCGCGGCGGGAGGAGTTCGGCGAGGCAAAGAAATCACTTCCCAAACTTCGACAAAATGGCGCGCACGCGATCCGTCAATTGATCGGGCGCAAACGGTTTCAGCAAATATTCCTCGGCGCCCGCCTCCAACCCTGCCTGTATTTCCGATTCCTGTCCCTTAGCGGAAAGAAATACGACAGGGATATCCTTCAGTTCAGCGCTGGCCTTCATGACCCGACATGCATCGTAACCGGTCATACGCGGCATGCGCACATCCATGAGGATGAGATCGGGAAATTCACGTGAGGCGGTTTGTACGGCTTCCTCTCCGTTCGAGGCGGCCACCACTTCATAACCGGCAAAACGCAGGGTAAACGCAACCAGCTCGCGAATATCGGGTTCATCTTCAGCAATCAGAATCTTTGTCATGAGTTATCCTTGTAAACTGGAAGGGTAAAGGAGAATGTGCTTCCCTCGCCGGGGATGCCTTTGCTCTCCATCCAAATTCGTCCGTTGTGCATTTCAACCAATTGCTTCACGATTGGCAAACCGAGGCCCGTGCCGGGTGTGGCCAGCACGAAAGGATGTTCGCCGCGATAGAAACGTTCAAACACGCGTTCCTGATCAGACTTCGGGATTCCAACGCCATTGTCCACCACATCCACCTGAACCTCGCTCCCGTTCAGCGAATGGATATTGACCTTGATGGTGCCGTTTTCTTGAGTATAGTGATAGGCGTTATCCAGCAGGTTATCGAGAATTTGGCGCACGCGCTCGGCATCGCCGTAGACGCGCGGCAGATTGCGCTGGGCGTCAAGCGACAGTGCCATCGGCTTGTTTTCCTCCTGCGAGCGGCGCAGGACATCCGCAATTACATCTTCGGCAACCTCGCGCAGATCGAGCGGCTGAGGCGAGAGAATGACCCGTCCGGCTTCAATGCGCGAAATATCGAGAAGATCGTTGACGAGGATGTTCAGGCGGTCAATGTTGTTCTTGACGATGCTCAGGAAGTGCGCCTGATTCTCATTGACTACGCCCGCCGCGCCCATCAACAGAATATCCACATAGCCTTTGATGGCGGTCATCGGCGTGCGCAATTCGTGACTCACGGTGGCCACGAACTCGGACTTCAAGCGGTCTACTTCGACTTCATGTGTGATGTCGCGGAAGATGGAAACCGTGCCGAGAAAATCGTTCTGCAAGATCACTGGCGCAAGGTGGACGAGGACAATACGCCCATCTCCCAATTCCAGCTGTTCGGCATAGGTTTCGCCGGCTTCATACGCGCCGGGCGCTTCTGACCAGCGGCGGATGGTTTCCATCCACGTGGAGGCCGCTTTTCCAAACAATCCGCCAAAGGCATCCAGCGTCTGACCGAGCAGGCGTTGGCTGTCAATGGCCAGGATGCGTTGAATGGAAGAGTTAAGGAACGTGATGCGGTTGCTCGCGCCGGTGACCAGCACTCCATCCGCGACCGCTTCAAGAATGGCCTGCGAACGGCTGGCTTCCTCCTGTTCCTTGCGCAACATCGAACCGAGGCGTTCGGCCTGATCGCGAATCAACTCGTATAAATGCGCATTATTGATCGCGACCGCCACCTGACTGGCAATCGCCTTGACCAAATTCAGGCTTTCCGGCGTAAAGAAGTTTGCCTCGCGCCGGAAGACCATCAGCACACCAATGACATCCTCCGCAACCAGCAACGGCGCCACGATGGCGCTGCGATGTTCGCGCGATGTGGACGGAGATTGGACCCAGCGCGGATCTTTGTATAGATCATCAATCAATGAGGCTTCACGGTTTTGTACCACCCAGCCGGCCAAACCCTCGCCAACTTTGAGGGTGAAACCGCGCCCGCCCGGTTCGGTGCGGTCCGTCAAATATCCATAACCGGCGCGATAATGCAAAAGGTTATCGTCGGCGTGAAGGAGCATGATCGTGCCCTGCTCGGCTCCGATGGCGTCATTGAGCAGGGAAAGCGTCCGATTAAGGGCGCGGTCGAGGTCGAGACTCGAGGAAACTTCTGTGAGAATCCGCAGAAGCGTTTCGGTATTCTGCTGTTCACGCTGTAACTGTGCCGTACGTTCGACAACGCGTTTTTCAAGTTCCTGAGCCAGACGCTGTGTTTCGCTGAACAAACGTCCATTTTGAATGGCTACCGCCGCCTGGTTTCCAAGCGTGCTCAAAATTTGAAGATCGTCTTCGGTGTAAACGTTGGGCTTGTAACTTTGCGCGGAAAGCATGCCAATCGTCTTGCCGCGCAAAACCATGGGAACCGCCAAAATGGAAACGGGAGTGCCGCGTTCGCCGACTGCGATGGCGCCGAAGGCCTCCGCTTTCTCAGGGCCGTTTATCAAGAGCGGCTGGCCGCTTTCGATGACGCGCCCGCTGATTCCCTGTCCGAGCGGCACGCGCATATTGGGCGTACGCCGCTCCATGTCCATGAGATAGACGCCTTCCACTTCCTGTTTCTCTTCGTCCAGCAGGCTGATGACGAAAGCATCCACAGGCATGAGACGTTCCACGGCGCGGTGAATGGCAACATAGATTTCTTCCTCATTCAGGCTGGCGCCCACTTCAGCGCTGGATTGATTCAAAACAGCAAAACGCTCCGCCGTTCGCACTGTGGATTCGTACAGCCGCGCGTTTTCGAGCGCGATGGAGGCCTGATTGGCAATCGTGCGCGCTAACTCGATCTCTGTCAACGAGAAACGCCCGGAGCCGACGATTTGCGCAAACAAAAGTCCGTGCAGGGTTTGGCCGCTGACGAAAGGCGCCACCAACAAGGCGCGGACGTCCCGGCCGATGAAGTCCATCAAAGGTTGAAGATCAGGCTCAGATTTCAAATTCTCGGTATTGAAAATTCCAAGCGACTCGCGCAGACGCGCAAACAAAGGCGCATCTGGCAGGACCTGAGGCAGAGGGTGCGCGGGCTTCGGCGATGCGGCCACCCACACGGCGCGTCCGCGTTCGAATGAAACCGCTGAAACGCGATCCGCATTCAAGGCACTCCGCAGTTCCTGCGCAGTGAGTTCCACGATTTGACTGGCGTCCAATAATCCGCTCAACGATGAGGAGAAGCGGTTGAGCAAAGCGAGGCGCTTTGAGCGCTCATCCAATTCCGCGGCGCGGCGGAGGCTCTCTTCATACAGGCTGGCATTATCGAGCGCAATCGCGGCCTGGCTCGCAAACGTTGTGGCCAATTGAATTTGCTCGCGGCTGTAGAAGAACGACTGCCATTTTTCAAGCGCGATCACGCCGGTCAATTGGCCTTTAGAGATGAGCGGGATTCCCAGCCACGACAGGCGCGGCGCTTCGACAGGCGGAAAGCGCGGGTCCTCGCGCACGTCACCGATGAAAATCGGCTGTCCGCTTTGAATCATTTCCTTGAACAGGGCGCTGTCGGAAACCGCGACAGTCAAGCCGAGGCGCCTTTCGTTATCGGGAAATCCGCGCGCCGCGTGAACGCTCAATCGTTCCTTGTCGCGCAGCCAGAGCGTGGCGGTGTCGAACGGCAAGACTGGCGCCAACTGATCGAGTAATGACGCAACCAATTGATCGGACTGCAGGCTTGAAGTCATAGCAGAAGCGACGTCATTCAACGCCTGCAACTGCCCGGCGCGTTCAGCCGTTGTATGAACGAGGCGCACATTTTCAAGCGAAAGCGCCACCTGTTGCGCAAGCGAAACCAGCAGCGCCTCGTCTTCGGCTTTGAAAGCCGCCGGCGTATTGAAATTGTCGAACACCAGCAGGCCAATGCCCTGATCGCCAGCCACGATGGGAATCAAAAGACTCGATACCGGCAAACGCCCGCCGGTTCCCTGGCGGTAAAAGCCAAGATGATCAGGAGACAGAACATAATCGCGCGGAAAATTTACCTCATCAACGCGGCGGGGTTTTTTATCAGCAAATACCACACCGGGCAAAGCCTCGCCCGCACGATAGGAGATTCGCGCCATCATGTTGTTGTCTGCATAGCCGGAAACGGCGCGCGGCTCCAGTAATTGACTCTGCTCGTTCCACAATAAAACTATGCCCGCGTGCGCCGCAGGCAAAACGCGGCGTCCGCTGTCAAGCAGCGCCTTGACCATTTGATCGGGATCGAGGCCGCTCAAACGGCGGCTGAATTCAAGCAGGAGGTTGACTTCCTGCAACCGCCGGCGGGTTTCGTTGAGCAGGGAAATATTTTGCAAAACGACGGAGGTCTGGCGCGAAATTTGATAATAAACCTGCCGATCTTCCTCCGTAAACGCCTGCATCGGCTCAGGACTGAGAGCCAGCATCGCGGCAATGGGCCGGTTTTCCACGATCACGGGCAGGCATATCAACGCCTTGGCGCGCATTTGATTGAGCAGGGGAGCCTCGCGCCATTCATCGTCTTCATCCAAATTGGGGATCAGGATCGTTTCGCCGTTTTGCAGTACGGAGCGCAGTGGATTGCGCTGGCCGAATAACGCTTCGGGATTGCTCGACTTTGGAACGCTTCCCAAAATATGAAGCAGGCGCGGTCCTTCGGGCGCGTTTTCAGCGACAAGCGCAATGGTCATGCCCAACTGCGTCAACGTTTCGCGTCCCAAAGCATGTAACGCCGAAGAGGCGTCCAATTGGCGGCTGACGGATTCGGTAATGGCCAGACCGGCGCGCACGCGTTGAACGCGGCGATCCAGGTTGTGCAACGCAATCGTCTGTTCGAGGTCTTTTCTCAGCAGGATGGGCAAATCCGTCTGCGTAACGCTGAGGAGCTTCTGCTGACGCTGCAAGCCCGACGATAACGATTCGATGCGATTCTTCAATTCATTGAATCGTACAGATTGAACGATGACTTGAACCGCTTGAGCCGCGAATAATTCCACCGAATCAATGGTGGCGCGGTCGGGACGCAGGCCGTTATCCGGATCGTCAAGGCTGATCAAACCAAGCGGATTCCCCTGCGGGTCCTCAAGCGGAATCAGCAAAAAATCATCCGGGTTCCAGGCGTCTTGTTCCGTCTGCGCCGTCCTGTAATCGCTGGAATAAACGTAATGAATGTCTGCAGGCAGCACCGGAGTTTTATCGGCGGGAATGAAATACGAACGGCTGATCTTGAATTCGGGGCGCATCAATTGACGGATGCTCGCCAGCGGCTGTTTGTGCGACATCAACTCGGCAAGCGTTTCGGCGGAAATTCCAACGCCCGCCGCGCGGCGTAACATGCCGCTGTCTGGCTCGTACAGGCTGATCAGCACCACACGAAACGGCGTCGACTCGCGGATGCCCTGCGCAATCACTTTAAGCGACTCGTCCAGCGGCTGTTCAACGCTGATGGAATAATTGGCGTTCGAAAACCTGGCAAGCGTTTCGGAACGGCGGCGCAAAAGTTCCGCCTGCCGGCGCTCCGCTTCATATTTGCGCGCATTATTCAAAGCGATGGACGCCTGAATTGCGAGCGTCTGTGTTATTTCGAGCGCGGTTTGATCGAAGAACGCCGGCTGCGAAGAATGAAGCTGAATCAAGCCGATCAAATTTCCGCGATGCGCAATCGGAACCACAATCGCCGAACGGACTCCATCATGCGGCGGGAAAAAGCCTCCGCGTTTGAAATCTGTGATCAAAAATGATTCGCGGCTTTGAATGGCGCTCCGTTCCAACGGCGAAAGTTCGCCGCCATATGGACAGCCGACCGACTGGCTCACGCGCGGATCGTCCGCCGCCGCTTCCGGGTCCAGCAACAGAACCGAACCGCACTCCGCGCCGGTTGTGCGGACGGTCTCATCGTGGATCACGTTGAGCAAATGGTCCACCGAAAGCGACGCCCCCATCTCACGGCTGACGCGCGCAATCGAAGTCAATTGCTCGACGCGCCGGCGCAACGTCTCATCGGTCTGCGAAATCATGTGCAGGCTTTCGATGGCGGTTGCCAGTTGTCCAGCCGCCGTGGAAACAACCTGCAAATCATAATCGTTGAAGAAATCAATCCGGCGCGAGCTGAGATTGAGTTCGCCCAGAGATTTATCGCGCACCACCAGCGGCACTACAATGGTCGATTCGACGCCCAACGCAGTGATGAGCGGACGATAAAAGGGAATAACGCGGCGGTCAACGCTGAGATGCCCCGAAAGAAAAGCGCGCTGACTGCCCGCAACCGTCTGGCGATATTCAGGGTCATCCACGACAAGATGCGGAAACGAGGTCGCCACCTCTTCCGGCACACCGATCATCGAATCGAAATGGACGCGCAGCTCGCCGCGCCCTTCATCGAGCAAAAAGACCGCCGCCACATCCGCCTGGAATAAGCCGGACAATTCCTTGATCGAATACTTGAGAACTTCATCGAGAGTCGCAGAAGAAACCGCCAGACTCGAAATGCGCCTTAACGCATCCGAACGCTGGGCGCGTTGACGGCTTTGCTGAACAAGCGCTGCATTGAGGATGATTGCCGCCGCCTGATCGCTGACGATTTGCATCAATCGCAATTCAGAATCAGAAAACGCGGCAGGACCGCGCTTGTGATGCGAGACCTGGAAATAGCCAACCATCTGCCCGGCGGAAATCAGCGGCACCAGCGCCGAATCGCGCAGGCTGGCCGCCAAAGCAATATCCGTCAAACCAAGCGCGCGCCAACTCTCATCCTCCGACGCGTTCTGCGTGATGATCGGCTGGCGGGTATTGATCAATGATTGGGCCGGGCTTTGCGGCGCGATGGCCGTGCGATAGATTTGCACAATGTGATTAGGCAAACCACGAAACGGGATCTGCCCCTCCAGCGTGCGTTTGTTTTCATCGAAAAGCAGAAAGCCAATGATTTCCGCCTCGAAGAGCGGAGCCACGCTTTCGACCAGCCGCGCAAACAAATCCTGCGGTTCGCGAATCGCACTGACCGCCTGCGCCAAATTGGCAAGCCCCGAAAGCTCGAGGGCGCGGCGGCGCTCATTGTCATACGCAATCGCATTTCGTAGCGCCACGCCCACTTGACCGGCGATCAATTGCAATAAATCCAAATCATGCTGATCGAACGCGGCGCCGGATGTTTGACCGGCTTCGAGCAAACCGATCAATTCGCCGCCGGCTCTCAATGGAACGCCGACATACGAATGAAACCGCGGGAAGCCGCTCGCCTCATCCGCCGACACGGCGCGCGCATCCGTTAAAAGAAGCGGCGCCCCGCTCTCGACGATTTTATCGGCCAAACGGCCAAACTGACTCGGCGCCGAATGCACAAGTTTGATTCCGGATCCGTTGGTTTCCTGAAAACGATATGTGGTATATGTCTTTTCATTGTTATCCCACACTTTGATTTCGAGCAGATCCGAAGGAATCAGGCGGCCGACATTATCGAGCACGGCGCGCACGGTTGAATCAAGATCAAGGCTGGCAGAGATGGATTGATTGAAATCAATGATGACCTTTAAAATGGAAGAGGAAAATTCGTTTTGATCGTTGGCCAGCGCCGGAGACAAATCCATGCCGCGCAACGACACCAGCATTAGCGGATATATCCCCGGCACCTGATACGAGGTAGCCTCGACCAGCCTGCCGTTTACGCTCAACCGCCGTTGACCGGGCGCCGCGCACACTTCAAGGAAATCGTCCGGCGGACGAACCCGCCGCATCAGCCGTTCAAGATCGGCAGGATCATTCTCGCGCAGACCAAACCATTGACGCGCAAGCGCATTGACGTAATCAACGCGTCCGCCCGATTGAATGACCAAAACCGCATCGCTGGATTGATTTGCATCCGGAAGAATCAAAGGAGTCGAATCGGTTTGCCCGCTGCTCGAATGGCGCGGCGAGAAACGCAGCAATCCCCAGACCAGTATGACAAATACCAGTCCGGCGATGATAAGCAACATGCCCAAATTCAAGCTGGCGAACATACCGGCAAGAACGGCTTTCCTAAGCCGTTGTTAATGAATCCTGACGCCGCGCCTCCGCGGCCAACTCAGTGATTTCGCGGATGTCGGCAAAGGATTGCTGACTCGGCGAAACGATGCCGACAGACATCGTCATGAAAGGCACTTTGTTGGTTCCGCCGTCGGCTCTGGGCGCCTGCATGAATCCCTGCTGACGGTCAATGAAGTTGTAATGGGTCTGAACTTCGGCCGCAAAACGTTCCTTGACGCGTTGTTTAATATTGGGCGCGTTCTCATTTTTCGTAATGACAATGAAATTGTCTCCGCCCGCATGCCCGATGAAATCGCTGCTCGTGCCAAGTTCATCCACCACTTCGCCGATGAGCATCGCGGTGAAACGCATCACATCGTCGCCTGCTACAAAGCCATAAACATCTTTGAACGGCTCGAAGTGATTGATGCGCATATCGAGCAAAGCCCAGTCTTTTTCGCGGATGATGCGGCGCAGTTGTTCCTCGATCAACCGCCCGGCGGGAAGTCCGGAGCGCGGATCGGTGAGACTCTCGCGCTCCGATCTGCGGATGGCGCCCAGCACGCGCAGTTTCAACTCCTCGATGTCGAACGGCTTGGTGATGTAATCGTCCGCGCCGAGTTCGAGTCCCTGCAATTTGTCACTGCGTTCATCCTTTTGCGTCAGGAAGATCACAGGGATGTGGCTGGTGCGCGTGCTCGTTCGCAAGTTGCGGCAGACCTCATAGCCGTCAATATCCGGCAGCATGATGTCCAGCACGATCAAATGCGGAAGGACATGCTTTGTTTTTTCGAGCGCGTCCGAGCCGCGATGCGCCACATCCACATCGAATTCCATGCCCGAAAAATAAATCTTGAGCATGTTGGCGATGTCAACATCGTCCTCCACAATCAAAAGGCGGGCTTTTCCCATAGAGCCTCCTATGTGCGTCCGCTTCCTGCCGCCTGGACAGGTCTTGCCCTGTGGGCATTTCGGCGCACGGTTTCAATCTGTTCTTCGGTTACTTCGCGCTCAAACGAGCGGAATCCGCTCAAGCGGAAGCCATGTTTTTCAGCAATGGCCGTGATCTCTCGCACTCTTTCCAATGTAATTTCCTTGCCAACCGTGTAATCTTCAAAACGGCCTTCCAGCGCCAAAGCCATTGTTTCAGCCATGCAGGCGTACGCTTTGCCTTCCGGAAAGCCAAAATTAAAATGAAAATTTACGGGGCCTGGCACATCAACCATTCCGCCGTCAATCACTAATATATCATCTCTGGCCGCGGCCACCATTGCAGAAACGTCACGGGGGCGGGCCACATCGCAGACCACACTGCCCGGTTGAAGGTTTTCGGGATGGATCACATCGTGAATGGCGCTGGTGACCGTTAGAATCAAATGCGCTTCGTAAAGAGCATCCATCTTTGTGCTGACGACCAGCTCGGCTTTCGCTTTGGACTTCAAGCGGTCGCGTAATTCCTCCAGTTTCTTGCCGTCCCTGGCGATCAGGAGGAGGCGTCCCGCCTCACCCGCCAAAAGTTCCGCGCAGACGCGTCCAATTGCGCCCGTCGCGCCGACCACCGCCGCCGTCGCGTTGTAAAGCGGAATGTCCATCACATCCGCGGCTTCGCGAAGCGCCTGTACCGCCATAGATACGGTAAGTGAGTCGCCTGTTGTAACGGGAACGTCGAGTTCTTTCGCAATTGTAATGCCTGCATCGCCGACCACAGAAGTAAACGCACCCAGACCCAAAATCTGCGCTCCCAGTTTTTCCGCCATGCGGCCGGTTTGGACAATCTTGCGATAGACGGTTCGTTCCGGTAATTCCATCATCCGTTTGGGAGTATACGGGCAGGCGACAAACCAGCCTTTAATTTCCTTGCCGGTTGCATTCGATTTGATGCCTTCGATTTCAGAAAGATAAACGGGCGGAAAGAACGTCGAGAAAAAGTTGATCTGGCCCTCTGTTAGCGCTCTGCCCAAAAGAGGAAATTTCCGGCTCACATCCCGTTTGGGATCAATAGGGTGGATGATAAACGCAAAGCTATCCATGGAAATATTTTATCCGCAAACCGCGCATTCTTTGCAATTAAAAAATGCTGCAAGAAGCCGCAAAACAGGCAGAGATTCGCCCCAGCCGGAAATCACCACGACTCGAGGTCCTTATCCTTTTGACGATGGTACAACGCCTGATGCAAGTAGCCGGATTTGAAATGATGATGATCACTGTCTTCAAATCGTACATCGCGGTCTATCACGCGGCGTTCCTTGGAAGCCGCCAGCACCACGTCCGATTCGATCGTCCGGGAGGGATAAACGATCAGCCCCGAACCGAGCCGGCAATTATGGCCAACCGCGCTGCCCATCACGGGGCGATTCGAGATGCTCAATTTGCCGGCGCCGTCCAGCGCCCGCAGCGGTGCGGGGACCAGGTTGTAATCCGTAAACGTGGAACCGGCGCCAATGAACGTATTCCGCCCGACGACACACATCTGCAAACAGGTATTTTGAGCAATCATGCTGTTGTCCATCACGGTGGTCATGAATAAAGCGGCGCGGAAGGGCAGGAAGGCACCATCCCCAACCACTGACAGCATCAACTGCACATCCTGCGAAATATTGACGTTATTGCCAATGATGCAATTCTCGATCACGGCTCCGGCGTCAATATGGACGTTATCGCCAATCGTTGTCGGTCCGTGGATGACCGCGCGCGGGTCAATGACGCAATTCTTTCCGACCTTGACAAGGTCAGAACATTCCAACAACTGACGGCCCTCATAGATTGCCTTGCTCAAAATGCCGAGTTTGAAAAACAAATCTTCATTGAGGCGTTTCTCGAAGCGCGCGCCGCGGGCGAATAAACCGAACACCACATCCGCAATGAAAATATGCACCCACGAATCGATTGCGATCAAAGACCGCAACGGGACATGGAACAATAAATCACCGCTTTGATCTGCCATATAAGTCGGCACATGGTAATAACCGATTTCGCGCGACTGCATATCAATGACGAGCGGTTCCACATCGGCGACAGGGCCGTTTGGGTAGTACCATAAATCCGCGAGATATAAACTGCCGGCGGGCGTATAAGAGGTGGAAAGCGGCAGGGCATGTTCCTTGAAGGCTGGATCTTCTGAAGAGAAGGCGGCGCGCACGGCGCGCTTCCGTTTTTTGGCCTGGGCGAAGAACGTTTGAATGTAAGGTTCGTCAAAAAAAAGATTGTCGCGATAGACAATGGTCGGCTCGCGCACAGGCGGAAGCCTCATGCCAGGTTTCAATTCCATCTCGCGCGTGGTGTACGGAGCCAACAGGTTCCTCTGCCACAGCCAGAGCGGCGTATTCTGGATGCGCAATTCGCGCGCCGGTTCGCAAAAAGGCATGATGATATTCGGCGCATTGAGAATAATTTTGAGCATAACGGCTTAATTATAGTAAGGGCGGCTATTCTTCCCCCTTACAACTTTGTTATATTTCCTGTGGAAAGTCAGGAAATCGGCGTCCGATCTATCGCAATGGTGCAGGCATCATCTCCACAAGCCACGCAGGTCGTTTCTTCCACATTAAACTGCTTACCGCCGCTCAACCAATACAACGATTCCTGCAACAATCCAACCGCCAGATGACAAACAGGCTGGTTTACGCGGCGCTTCCAGCAGACCGGACAACGCTCGATATGCCATAACAATTGGACGCCCTGTTCTTCCACACGCACGCGCTGATCGGTCTGTTTGTTGAAAAGGTCGGCGAACAAATGAGCGCCGGCGCGTAATTTCGCCGGGAGCGGCAACAGCCGGTACGCCATTTCGGTGACGCCCAATTGCAGTCCATATTCGCGCAAGCCATATTGGAAACAGGCGCGCCCGACCCGCAAAGCCGTTCCGCGTCCGCCCTGTGGACCGTAAGCCTGTTCCAAAGATTCCATGAGGCGGCTCACCGTCTCGAACGGAAATGTTTTATTGGAACGCGCAGCCGGATAATTGTCAATGTACGCGGCGAGCGAAGAAAGCTTGAGGATGGAACGCATTCCTTCGTGTCCCAAAATCTCCTCCATCGCCTGGAGGATGATGCGTGCCATGCTTTGAGGATAAAAATATTCACTCATGAGAGGGGACCGGCGCCGGCTCATCAAGAAAGCTCTTGAGCTTCTGACTGAATCCGGTTGGCTCTTCAAGCATCATAAAATGTCCCGCCTTTGGAAAACGTTCAATACGCGCATGAGGGATTCCGTCCTTCAGCGGCCGCCATTGAAGCGGATCCACGATCTTGTCTTTATCGCCATAAAAGCCCAACGCAGGAACTTTGATCTGATGGAGCAGGGGCCGCAAATCAGTTTGACGAAGAGAAGCAATCGAGAGCAGAAACGATTCGAGGGTTGTGCGCGAAAGGTCGCGATCCATCATCTCCGGGAAACGACGATCGGAGCAAATCCGGCGGGAATAATAGTATTTCATCCAGGCGCGGAAGGGCCCCATCATATTGAAGACAAGAAACGCGATGAGGCGGTAACCCGACAACTTCAACAATGGCGCCAGCGAAGAACCGACAATTGGAGAGCCGGCCACAACAACTTTGCTCACCCGTTCGGGATATTTGATCGCGACCGATAAACTCACGGTGCCGCCCATGCTGTGTCCCACCAGCGGCGCACTGACAATACCCAATTGCTCCATGAACTGGTCAACAAGATCAACAAAATCCTGCACGGCGTATGTTTCGCGCTTCTTGCCGGATTCGCCAAAACCCCAGAAATCAAGCGCGTATGTTCTATAGAACGCGCCGAGGTAAGCCATTGTCTCCTGCCACAGGCCCCAGGAGCCCAGCCAGCCATGCAGGAGAATGACGGGCATTCCCCGCCCGTAAACTTCGTAGTGAACGATGCCTTGCTCAGTGGTTATGGAAGACACAGGAATTAATTCGATAATGAAGATACGTTACAAAAATTCACCGCAGAGCCTTACCCTCCGCGGTGATATTTTACCAAACAAAGATTTCCTATTTGTCAGACTCCATCTCCGCCAGGATACTGTAAAGCAATTCCAACAATACTGCCTTGACCTGTTTCTTGTTGGTAGCAACACAGGGCAATAGTTTTGTCTTATCGTCAAGCCGCAGGGCGTGACGCATATCCTCCAACTCCCATGCGTCTTTGACGTCCTGTTTATTGGCCGCGACGACATAGGGCGTCGGCGCGTAGGCGCGGAAAGTCTCCAAAATGGAACGCGCCTCGCGGAACGTTTCGGGGCGCGTCGAATCAACCATGACGATAAAGCCCAGCATACCCTCCGACAAAATTTCCCACATGAAGTCGAATCGCTTCTGGCCCGGGGTGCCGAACAAATACAAGACCAGATCCTCGTCCACAGTGATACGGCCAAAGTCCATTGCGACCGTGGTGGCGTCTTTGACCGAGCGCTCCGAATCATTCGTTATTTTTCGCTCGGTCGCGACCACGTCAATTTCGCTGACAGATTGAATGAACTGGGTTTTGCCAGCGCTAAAGGGGCCTGTAACGACCATCTTGACCGTTTGCATAATTCCTGTCCTTCCGAAAGGTTATAAAAATAATGAAACACGAAGGGCAATCGTAGACAAAGCCGCAAACTTCAGGAGTTCTTCCTTCGCGTCTGTAGGAATATCCTTGCGTCAAAAAATCATCGCGGCTTCAACGCCTTACAACCTCTGAATGCGCCCGATAAGTTTATTGATGAGCGTTCTCTGCTCCTCCTTATCCTGCGTTGGGAACATCTTCGGGTTGAGCTGAGCCGTTGTGCTGGCCGGCCGCACCATCTCGACCAGGCCGGCCTGAATCAGACCGTAAACGATGCGGCGGATCTCCATGTCATTTAATTTGGCCGCCGAAGCAATTTGCTTCATCGTATTTTTCGGGTCAATGTATTTGACCACGCGCCACTCGTCCACGCTTAAGTTCAGATTGGTCATTGGACGATCCGTGAACTTGAGCGCCATATCGAGGCTCGGGATTTCATCCTGCAGTTGCTCCCATTCCCGCAGGTGACGCGAACCTTCGATGATCAGATTCTCAAGATCGAGCTTGACGTTGATGCGGTCTTCCGGCGGGAGAATTTCGTTTTCAAAACGGAAGAAACCTTCCACCCACGTAAAGAGTCGGCGGACCACATCGGTAAAATGCGTCTGCAAGTTCAGCAGGATGTCTTCCTGCGAGACATAACCGGCGTTGATCAACAAGAGTCCCAGCTCTTTATCGGTCATCCGCCCGCTGCGTTCGGCAATCGCCCGGTATTGATTGATATTGAGCTTGTTGGCTTTATGCAAAACAGACGCGAGACTGCCATCCTCCTGTCCAATGCGGGCATATGCCAGTTTGCCGTCGCGAAACGAAACGTAAGCCTGCTCGGACGGACCGTCTACGATCAGGGTGCCGGTTTTCTGCGCTAGGTTGATCAGGTTAAGCAGTTGCGTGATTGTGAAGTCGCGTAAGTTGCCGCGTAACGCCATATATCCTCATAAAAGTCCCCAGCGGGGACAATCGGGAGGATTATACATGCTTGGTGAACATGCGTCAATTAATCAGATTTGCAGTATTGTGAGGCAGGCCAAATTCGTGCGCCGCGCATGATCTAGCCAAAATGTTGTATAGTTGGAACTTATGGAGGCGCAACATGCCGGAAAAACACACAAAAGGCGAAGTGCACGGTTGTATCGTTTGCGGAAAGCTTTACCAGCTTTATGTTGTATATGACGCCAGCGGAAAATTTATTGATGAAAAAGTGATGAGCGCGGGCGGCAAGCGCGTCCCGAATAAACATCGTCCGTTGGTGGCATGTGAGAAGCACTCGGACGAAGAGATCGAAGCGGCTGTCGAAAGAACATACGGCAATCAAAAGCCGGTTGAGGATTGAGCTTTTCAGGTTCTACCGTTTACAACATTTTTACAAGTCTCTCATCCTGGCATAATTTGTGAATGATAGATTCTGCTCCGGTAAAGGAGAAGAATCTATGAACACAATTGCTCGCATTACTGCCGTCATCTTAATCATTCTCGGCCTTCTGGTTATGATGGGCGGAGTTGTAACCGTCACCTTTGGCGCGGTCCGCTCAGGACAACGGGCGCTTTCCGCCGCGCCGACGCGGCCGGCGGCCGGCCTGGGCGGCTTGCTTACCGGGCTGGCTCTCGCGATTTTTCTTTTTGCGCAGGGCATGATGGTCGTTGCCGCAGGCGAGGGCCTGTATCTGCTGGCTGATTTGGCCCGCAAAACGCCATCTGCATGAAGCGGGGAAGAATGAAAATCCTCCGCAATTTTTTCTTGTTGCTTTGCGGCCTCGTTTTGCTATCATGCAATGCGGTAACGGGGCTGACGCCCACCTCCGTTCCGGCTTCGCCTCCGACAATCGCCTCAACGGAAATTCAATCAACGAATCAGCCTTCTCCAACAACCGCCGAGTTGTCGTCTCAGTTGGCGCTCGCACAATCCAAAATCAAACACATCGTCATCATCATGCAGGAGAATCGTTCCTTCGATACATATTTTGGAACGTATCCCGGCGCCGACGGCTTTCCGGTCCAGAACGGTAAATTTACCGTGTGCGTCAATGATCCTATGACCGGCAAGTGCGTTTACCCATTTCACGATCCAGCGAATCGAAACCTCGGCGGGCCGCACGGAGAGAAAAACGCTGTCGCTGACATTGACGGCGGAAAAATGGACGGTTTCATTGATCAGGCGGAAAAAGGAAAGGCGAATTGCGTAACGCCGAATGATCCCACTTGCGGAAGCGGAGGCGGCTCCACGGACGTAATGGGTTATCACGACGCGCGTGAAATTCCAAATTATTGGACATACGCCCAGGACTTCGTCTTGCAGGATCATCTGTTCGAGCCGAACGCTTCCTGGAGTTTGCCCGCCCATCTCTTCATGGTTTCCGAATGGTCGGCAAAATGTAGCCGGGCGGGCGATCCAATGAGTTGCATCAACGCCTTGCAAGCGCCGGAAAATCCGCCGGATTTTCACCCCAACCAACCCAATGGGACCTTTGCCCCTCCAGATTACGCGTGGACAGATTTGACTTATCTGCTTTTCAAGAATCAAGTCTCGTGGAAATATTACGTGCAGACCGGAACTCAGCCGGATTGCGCCAACGACGCGGCGGAATGCCCGCCCGTTCATCAGGACGCGAAGACGCCCGGCATTTGGAATCCGCTTCCATATTTCGACACCGTCAAACAAGACGGCCAGCTTGCGAACATCACGAACGTCACGAACTTTTATAAGGACGCAAAGAACGGTACGCTGCCTGCCGTCAGTTGGATCACCCCCAGCGGCCCGAACAGCGAACATCCACCGGCGCTCGTCAGCGACGGCCAGGCCTGGACAACCAGTTTGATCAACGCCGTCATGCAAGGCCCCGATTGGGACAGCACCGCCATTTTCCTTTCGTGGGACGATTGGGGCGGCTTCTACGATCATGTTGTCCCTCCGCACGTGGACGAAAACGGCTATGGCCTGCGCGTGCCCGGCCTCGTCATCAGTGCCTACGCCAAACAGGGATACATAGACCATCAAATTTTGAGTCACGATGCGTACGTTAAATTCATCGAGGATATTTTCCTCGGCGGACAGCGTCTCGATCCCAACACCGATGGCCGGCCCGATCCGCGCCCGACTGTGCGCGAAGACGTTTCGATCCTCGGCAATCTGTTGGCGGACTTTGACTTCAATCAAACGCCGCGCGCTCCGGTGGTTCTTCCCACCAACCCGCCGCCCGGCCCGGCTTCGCTCCCGTGAATCAAAACTTTTTGGAGGCAAGTGTGTTTCGAACTATACGTACCGCCATGCAGAATAATTCTCTCACTGCCGCGCAGATCGAAGTGCTGGCAAAAGCCAATCAAATGGCCGCCGCTGGAAATCCCGCCGGAGCCGCACCGCTCTTTGCAGAAGTCGCGCGTGAACTTGATACGCCGCATCCGCGCCGCGCGGCGAATCTGCACGCACGCGCCGCACACGCCTACGCCGACGCGAACCGCCCGCAGTTGGCGCTGGAACAAGCCCGCGCCGCGCTGAATCTTTTTATCCAATATCAAATGATAGCGCGGACGCCGGTCTTTTACGCCAACATCACGCGTAAGCTCACTAATAAAGGCATGACCGGCGCGGCGGCTGCAATCCAAAATGAGTTCGGCGGCAAGGTCGGTTCACTGCCCGCACAATCGCAACAAGGTTCAGGTCATCCCCTCATAAGGCGCGGCGTTCTGCCGACCAATTGTCCAAAATGCGGCGGGCCGATTCACGGCGACAATGTTTCATGGGTGGATAATCAAACCATCGAATGCGAGTATTGCGGCACACTGATCCGTTCAACGCCGAATCAATAACCACCTGCCCAAACCGTTTATAGAAATGCCGTCACGTTCGACGGCATTTTTGTTCACGGTATGTCATCGCCAAAAGCCGCTGATCGGGCAATGACATTTTACAACGCCGCCGATCGAGAGCGGGCGAGCGCATCCAATCCTTTATAATTGAAACAACTTTCAAAATACTCATGTTCAAAAAACAATTCTCCGCTAAAACAATTCCGTTTGCATTCTTCCTCATTGCCTTCCTCTCTTATGGCATCTTGATTCCGTGGACAGGTTTCTATTGGGATGACTGGCCCTTTGCCTGGATCGCGAAGTTCCTCGGTCCCGCCGCGTTCATCCCGGCCTTTCGCGGCTTTCGTCCCTTCCTCGGACCGATCTTCTTCTTCACAACCAGTTTGATTCCCGCGAATCCAATGCTCTGGCAAATCTTCGCGTTGATCATCCGCTTCGTCGCGGGACTTTCAGCCTGGTTCGCGTTAAATCAAGTCTGGCCGAACCACAAGCGGCAGACACTGACAATCACATGCCTGATGATTGTATTTCCCGGATACAGCCAAAATTGGGTCGCGCTGACCCACATCAACCAAGAATGGATCCCCTTCATCTTTTATCTGCTTTCGATCGGCTTATCCATCCGAGCCATCCGTAACTCTAATGCATCTCTGCCAAACACAATCCTTGCGCTGCTATTTTTAGTCATTGGGTTATTCCCCACCGAATATTTCTTCGGCATGGAGCCGCTGCGATTTTTATTCATTTGGATGGTCATTACCGAATCGGCAAAAGGCTTCCGGCCGCGCCTGATTCGAGTTTTAAAATACTGGTGGCCTTATCTGCTCATCTGGCTGGCGGACGCGGCATGGCTGGCTTATTATTACAAATCGGGCGCGTACATTTCCTACGGCATCGCCGCCTCACAACAATTGCCAAACATTAAAGATGCTTTCCTGGCGATAGTTGATGTTTTGTGGAAGGCCGGTTTTTACGCGTGGTTCCAAATTCTCGTGCTTTCGTTTCATTCCATTGCCGCGCCGACAACTTTAGGTTCCCTGGCTTTGATCGCAGTTTGTTTCAGCCTGTTGATATTCTATTTTTCAAAACTTGAATCCTTTTCCTCCGTCCATGCCGATAGCATCGCTTTCGCCATCCCCGCGATTCTGATCGGGCTGATCGGCATTTTGTTGGGGCGCGTTCCATCTTTCGCGGCCGGGCTTCCGCTTACACTTCAATCCAGTTATGACCGCTTTATGATTTCGATGATGCTCGGCGGAAGTTTATTTATTGTGGGAGTTATTGAACTCTGGATAAAAAACGAACGCGCCAAGTTATTTGCGTTTGCTTTTCTCATCGCGCTCGGTATTGGCCAACAGTTTTTCAACGCCAACATCTTCCGCCGCGACTGGCAACGCCAACAGGATATTTATTGGCAAATGGCATGGCGCATTCCCGCCCTCCAACCAGACACAGCCATTCTCACAGACTTCGTTCCAATTGATTATGAAACCGATCTTTCGTTCACCGCCCCCATCAATTGGATATACGCGCCGGAGGTCAAACCACCGGACCTGCCCTACGCGATGATCTACGTCAACAAACGATTGGGCGGCGGCTCTCTCTCGGACCTCAAGCCGGATACCGCCATTCAACTGCCTTATCGCACCCTGACGTTTCGCGGCAACACCTCGCAATCCATCGCCATCTACGCGCCGCAGAACGGATGCCTGCGCGTATTCGATCCGTCGTTCGATGACGCCGAAACCTACAGCAAATTTCCCGACTCATTGAAATCCCTGGTTTCATTTTCCGACCCGTCGCGAATAATCACAAGCGCGCCGAAGCCATCCCTGCCAAGTCCGCCTTTCACTTCAGAGCCAAGTCATACATGGTGTTATTTCTATGAAAAGGCGGAGTTGGCGCGTCAAAGCCGCGATTGGAATCAAATCGTGGAATTAGGCAACCAGGCAAAACAGCAAGGCTTCTCCACACAAGATCCTTTTGAATGGCTGCCGTTCATCGAGGCTTACGCGCGCGCCGGAGATGCGAATTTAGCAAAACAATTAACTCAACAGGCCTGGAACGAACAACCGCGAATCCGCGCGGGCTTATGTCAGCTTTGGAAACGGGTGCAGGCCAACGGTCCGAACGAGGCACAGAGCTTTGCTTCCCATCTTTTGACCGCGCTTGGATGTAATCAATAACTCACCTTCCGCAGTAGCGCGAGATTTATCTTGCCCTTTCAGGCGGCATGAAGCCGCGCTGCAGGGAAAACTGCGTAACATCAGTCAATAATTCGCGGCGAGCATCCGGAGGAAACGGAACTGCACAATCTTCGCGAAGCGCGCCTTCTATGCCCAACTTTGCCCGAAGCCGTAAACACAAACTTTCGCGCCTCCCCCAACAGTAACTTGACGCGCTAAACAGTCTATGCTACCATCCAACTTTGAGTAAATTGAGAGGAGACAGTTATGAACAAGAAAATCAGCGTGAGGTTGATTTCAATTCTAGCGCTTGCTACAGTTTTGGTTTCGGCCTGCACGCAGTCTTATTCGCAGCCGCCCGCCGCAACAGCAACCCTGATTTCCACGAGTCAATTTGTATCGCCGTTTCCAACAGGGCAGGACCCGATGCAAATCGTCGCAGAACTTGGCACTGCCACCGCAATTGCAAAGACAGCGGAGGCGAGCGGGACGATTCTCCCCTCTGAGACGCCGGCTGGTCCCACTGATACGCCGTCTGTAGGCGGCACCGCCATCACTCCACAAACGGGCGAGTCGTCAACTCCGCCGCCGGAAACTTCCATCACTTCAACCCCGGCGCCCGCGACAGTGATCGTAACCGGATCAACAGCAACGCCGCAAGTTGTAGTTCCCACTGTCTCTGGAGGACTTCCAACCACATACACTCTGCAAGCCGGTGAGTGGCCCTTCTGTATTGCCCGCCGCTTTAACGTTGATCCAAACGAGTTAGCGTCGCTGAACGGATTGGTGGACAGCCAAATCGTTCAACCGGGTCTCGTTTTGCAAATCCCCCAGACGGGCCATCCCTTCCCTGGAACACGCGCGTGGCACAACCACCCGGATACGTACACTGTAACCGGCAATAACGATACAACGCTCTTTGGCGTGGCCTGTTACTATGGAGATATTGATCCGGCAACCATTGCTCAGGCAAATAATCTGCCGCTCAATTCAACGCTGACAGTTGGACAACAATTGACCATCCCGTAAAAAGGAATAGAGACATATATTTTAGCCCAGGCGATTTGCCTGGGCTTTATTCTTTCATCCATCAAGGCAAGAAAAAAAGAGAAATGATGCCCTTTGAATTATTGAAATCGGAACCCGTATTTCAAGGACGCGCCTTCAAGATTCGGCGCGATTATTTAAAAACGCCGGATGGCCGCGAAACCAAATACGAAGTTGTGGAGCATGTTGGCTCAGTCGTCATTGTCCCCCTTGACGCGAACGGCGATTTATTATTTGTTCGACAATATCGTCACGCGGCGGGGATGGACTTATTGGAATTGCCCGCCGGTACGCGTAACGGCGACGAACCATACGAAGTCTGTGCGGGGCGCGAAATCCGCGAAGAGATTGGAATGGCCGCGGGCAAACTCGAACGTATCGGCGATTTTTATCTCGCGCCCGGCTATTCGACCGAATTCATGGCAGTATTCCTCGCAACGAATTTGAATCACGATCCACTTGAAGCCGATGCGGATGAATTTTTACAAGTCGAACGAATCCCGGGCAAGAAAGCAATCGAAATGGCCGAAACGGGTCAAATGCCGGACGCAAAAACATTGGCCGCATTATTTCTGGTAAGAGAACGATTGAAAAAATAAAATTGATACAAGCCTTGTGAAGAACAAACTTCGCAAGGCTTTTTTATTCCAATACTGTTCCCGATAAATTCTGCCCATTCTTATCCGAAATGTGACAACCCGCAGGGGGAATTAAGCCATATATAACTAACGTCTCCCCACATGGGAGGATACACTTGAGACTGGAGAGATATTCCCGGGCACAACGCCCGTTTTCAAAGGAGTCAGTTCATGAAAAGCAACATTATTACGGTTGACGGCAACGAAGCAGCGGCATCTGTTGCTCATCGCTTGAATGAAGTCATTGCCATTTATCCAATCACGCCATCGTCGCCAATGGGTGAACATGCAGACGCGTGGTCGGCCAAGCGTCAAAAGAATCTATGGGGAACTGTTCCGCTCGTGATCGAGATGCAATCTGAAGGCGGTGCGGCAGGCGCGGTCCATGGCGCTTTGCAAGCCGGCGCGCTGACCACAACATTCACAGCCTCGCAGGGACTTTTGCTCATGATCCCGAACATGTACAAGATCGCGGGCGAATTGACCAGCACGGTCTTTCATGTTGCGGCGCGTTCCATCGCGGCGCAGGCGCTTTCCATTTTTGGCGATCATCAGGATGTGATGGCTGTCCGTCAAACAGGTTTCGCCCTGCTTGCCTCCGGCTCGGTTCAGGAAGTTCATGACTTTGCGGCTATTGCACAGGCCGCCACGTTGAAAGCCCGCGTGCCTTTTGTACATTTCTTCGACGGTTTCCGCACGTCACATGAAATTGCAAAAATTTTCCAGCTTTCAGATGAAGAGCTCCGCTCGCTCGTGGACGACGAGCTGATCCGCGCTCATCGGGCGCGTGCGCTCTCGCCGGAACATCCCTTCATCCGCGGCACCGCGCAGAATCCAGATGTCTACTTCCAGGCGCGCGAAACGGTCAATCCGTTCTACAAGGCGGCGCCCGCCATCGTTCAGGAGATGATGGACAAATTCGCCAACATCACCGGACGCCAATATCATCTCTTTGATTATGCCGGTCATCCCGAAGCCGAACGGGTCGTCATCCTCATGGGGTCTGGCGGGGAGACAGCTGAAGCCACAGTGAATTTCCTTGCAGACAAAGGCGAAAAGGTCGCGGCGATTCGCGTCCGGCTTTACCGGCCATTCTCAACAGAAGACTTTATCAAAACGCTGCCGAAATCTGTCAAAAGCATCGCGGTTCTGGACCGTACAAAAGAGCCGGGCTCGGCCGGCGAACCGCTTTATTTGGATGTGGTCAATGCGCTAATCGAAAATGGCCGATCCAATATCAAGGTCATCGGCGGGCGTTACGGACTTTCCTCCAAGGAATTCACGCCAGCCATGGTCAAAGCAACGCTGGATGAATTACAGAAGCCCGAACCGAAAAATCATTTCACGGTTGGCATAACGGATGATGTAAGCCATACCAGCCTCGATGTGGACAGTTCGTTCTCCATCGAAGCGGAGGAGACCGTTCGCTGTATGTTCTTCGGTCTCGGCTCGGATGGAACGGTTGGCGCGAACAAGAATTCCATCAAGATCATCGGCGAGGAGACGGATAATTTCGCCCAGGGTTATTTCGTCTATGACTCGAAGAAATCCGGCACAGTGACAACGTCGCATTTGCGTTTTGGTCCCAAACCCATTCGGGCGCCGTATTTGATCGAAGAGAATCAGGCAAACTTTCTGGCCTGTCATCAATTCAACTTCCTTGAAAAATTTGACATGCTGAAATATGCTAAGCCGGGCGGGGTGTTTCTGCTCAACAGTCTGTATGGTCCGGATGATGTTTGGGATAAATTGCCGCGCGAAGTCCAGCAGGCCATTCTTGACAAGAATTTGAAATTCTATGTGATCAACGGCTATGAGGTCGCGGAAAAGACCGGCATGGGAAGCCGCGTCAACACCATCATGCAGACGGCATTCTTCGCCATCAGCGGCATCCTGCCGCGCGAAGCCGCGATTTCCGAGATCAAACATGCCATCGAAAAAACATACGGCAAACGCGGCGAAGCCGTTGTGAAAATGAACTTCGACGCGGTGGATCAAACGCTCGAGAATTTATACGAGGTCAAGGTACCGGGCAGGGTAACGTCGAATTTCACGCGCCGGCCTCCGGTCCCGAATGAAGCGCCCGAATTTGTCCGCAACGTAATTGGGCAAATGATCGCCTTCGACGGAAACAACATTCCCGTCAGCGCGCTGCCGGTGGACGGCACATTTCCATCCGGAACCACTCAATGGGAAAAACGCAATCTCGCGCTTGAAATTCCTGTCTGGGAGCCTGATTTGTGTATTCAGTGCGGCAAGTGCGTTATGGTCTGCCCGCACGCGGTAATCCGTCAGAAAGTTTACGATGAGAAATTGCTGAACGGCGCGCCGGAGACATTCAAACACATGCCATCCAAATTCAAGGAGTTTTCTCAGGGCATGGCCTATACCGTACAGGTGTCACCGGAAGATTGCACAGGATGCATGCTCTGCGTGGAGGTCTGTCCGGCGAAAGACAAGAGTCAGGCTGGACGCAAAGCCCTGAACATGGCGCCTCAACCGCCTCTGCGCGAGAGCGAGAATCAGAACTGGGATTTCTTTATGAAGATCCCGGACCTCGACCGCAAATTAATCAATCCGTCTACAATCAAAAACTCACAATTGTTGAGGCCGCTGTTTGAATTCAGCGGCGCCTGCTCAGGATGCGGCGAGACTCCATATGTGAAACTGGTTTCACAGCTTTTCGGGGACCGGGCAATTATCGCTAACGCAACGGGTTGTTCCTCGATCTATGGAGGCAATCTGCCGACAACGCCGTGGACGGTGGATTCGAAAGGACGCGGCCCGGCGTGGTCGAATTCGCTGTTTGAAGATAACGCCGAGTTCGGACTGGGAATGCGCCTGACTCTTGACAAACAGAACGAATATGCGCGTGAGTTACTGCAGAGCGAAGAGATCATAAACATTCTAGGCGCAGATCTGGTCAATGCACTTTTGAACGCCGATCAAACAAACGAGGCCGGAATTGAAGAACAGCGCGGCCGTGTCGCAGAACTCAAAAAGAAACTTGCGAATTCCAACGAAGCGCGCGCCAGAGATCTGGTCAGCATTGCTGACAGCCTCGTCAAGAAATCGGTTTGGATCATCGGCGGGGACGGCTGGGCATATGATATCGGTTACGGGGGCCTCGACCACGTATTGGCCAGCGGGCGCAACGTCAACGTGCTGGTGCTCGATACCGAGGTTTATTCCAACACCGGCGGGCAGGCCTCGAAGTCCACGCCGCGCGCGGCAGTCGCGAAGTTCGCCATGAGCGGCAAAGGATTGCCGAAGAAAGACCTCGGCCTGATTGCCATGGCGTATGGGTATGTGTACGTGGCGCGCGTTGCCATGGGCTATAACGACCAGCAAACGCTCAAGGCTTTCCTCGACGCCGAATCATACGATGGGCCATCGCTCATCATCGCCTACAGCCACTGCATCGAGCAGGGCATTGACATGGCGCACGGCCTCGAACAGCAAAAACTCGCCGTCCAATCGGGCGCGTGGCCGGTATATCGTTACGACCCGAGACTCGCACATCAGGGCAAAAGTCCGCTCATCATCGAGAGCAAAGAACCGAGCATTCCGCTCTCGCAGTATGCATACAACGAGACACGTTATAAGATGTTGACCCTGATGGATGAGGCCCGCGCGGAAGAACTGATGCGTGAAGCCCAGCGCGACGCCAAATCACGCTGGACGCTGTATCAACAAATGGCCTCCATTCGTTACGATACAAACGGGAACGGCAACGGGCATCACGACTGAACTGAATCGTACACAAACCAGGACCAGGCTCGATTTGCCTGGTCTTGGTTTCCTGGCGCTGAGAAAGGAAACATATATGATTGATCTTTCAACAACTTATCTCGGTTTGAAGTTAAAGAATCCGCTGGTCGCCTCCGCTTCGCCGCTTTCAAAAAAGATCGAGCAGGTCAGGCGCATGGAAGAAGCCGGCATCGCCGCGGTTGTCATGTATTCATTATTCGAGGAACAAATCATTCACGAGAGCCTTGAGCTCGACCACTACCTCACACGCAGCGCCAACGGATTTGCCGAGGCCCTTAACTATTTGCCCGATGTCGGGGTCTACAGTCTGCTTCCCGATAAATACGTCGAAAACGTTGAAAAATTGAAGAAGGCGGTCAACATCCCGGTGATTGGAAGTCTGAACGGTGTTTCAAAAGGCGGATGGCTTCGCTACGCTCGCCGCATTCAGGAAGCGGGGGCGGACGCGCTCGAATTGAATCTTTATTTCATTCCAACCGATCCAGCCATCTCTGCGCAGGAGCTCGAAGATGCGCAGGTTGATCTTGTGGCGGATGTAAAAGCCTCGATCAAAATTCCGCTGGTCGTGAAGTTAAGCCCGTTTTACACATCACTGCCCCACTTTGTAAAACGCCTCGCCTCCGCAGGCGCAGATGGCGTGGTGCTTTTCAATCGGTTCTATCAACCCGATTTCGATATCGAGGAATTGAACATCGCCCACACGCTCGACTTCAGTACACCGGCAGAATTACGATTGCCCCTCCGCTGGATCGCCCTGCTTTATAGCCGCGTTGATGTTGATTTTGCGTTGACCAGCGGTGTCCATTCTGCAAACGAAGTTATAAAAGCTATGATGGCTGGCGCTAAAGTTTCGATGATGGCGTCCAAACTTTTGAATGGAGGAATCGAGGCGGCGTCGAATATGATTTCCGAGTTGAAGAACTGGATGGAGGAACATGAATATACTTCTATCCGGCAAATGCAGGGCAGTATGAGTCAAAAAAACGTCACAGAGCCCTCGGCTTTTGAACGTGCCAGCTATATGAAAGTGTTAAGTTCATTTCGTGAATTGCCCTGATCGCATTGACAATCAAAACAAAAAGTCCTTCAGCGCGAAGGACTTTTTTAATAATTCCAAGCGAGATGGCTATTCCTCAACTGGAGCGGGAGCATTCTTCCGCTGACGAAATGTAATGCGGCCGCGGGTCAAATCATAAGGCGACATCTCGACAGCAACATGATCGCCAAGCAAAATGCGGATGTAATACTTTCGCATCTTACCGGACAAGTACGCCAATACTTCGTGGCCATTATCCAATCGGACGCGGAACTGCGTCCCCGGCAAGGCCTCCACCACGACGCCTTCTGCTCGAATTTTATCTTCCTCTTTCGCCATACACGCCTCTTTGGCGAGCGAGCACCCAGCGAGCATTGCCCGGTTCGGCGATGCGAATCGCCCAGGCGAACCCGCGGACGCGGCTCCCGTAAAATTTTTACTCAATCTCCTTGGTAAAGGAGCGTCGCTTGATGCGACGAATGGCCTTCTTCCTCTCCATCCGACGCTGTTCGCTCTTTGAAACATACCAGCGTTTTCGCCGGACGGTGCTCAAGACTCCGCTTTTGACGACCTTTTTGCGGAAACGTTTGAGCAACGAATCCTGGGACTCGCCGCCTCGTAAGACCACCACAGCCATGTGCGATCACCTCCTTTCACAAGTAGACTGGGCCAAGAAAAACCCTCGGCCGTAAACAGACTCGGCTGAGGGTCGTGTTATCGTCGAAACGGACAAACTGACCTTGCGATCAAATAAGCGCTTCACACTCCTCGTAATGTCAATGATGGGACAACGTCCCTCAACCGAATGAACAACAAAAATTATACACGATTCAATTGAGACTGAAAAGGTTTTCAGCCAAATGTTAAAAAGAAAAGCCCCTTGGCAATGACCTACTCTCCCAGGAGGTCGCCCTCCAAGTACCATCGGCGCTGACGAGCTTAACTTCCGGGTTCGGGATGGGACCGGGTGTACCCTCGCCGCTCAAATCACCAAGGGACATTTTCACAACGTTGTTACTGAATAGCAAACGAATTGATGTAGTATTTCGAAAAGTACCAAGTTCTCCGCACCACGGGATTAAGCCCTCGACCATTAGTACAGTTTAGCTTAACACATTACTGTGCTTACACTTACTGCCTATATAGCAGGTGGTCTACCTGCGGTCTTACTCCCTTGATGGGAATACAGGGATCTAATCTTAGGGCGAGTTTCCCACTTAGATGCTTTCAGCGGTTATCTCTGCCAGACATAGCTACTCAGCAATGCCGCTGGCGCGACAACTGACACACCAGAGGTCTGTCCACTCCGGTCCTCTCGTACTAGGAGCAGCTCCCTTCAAATCCCTTACGCCCACAGCGGATAGAGACCGACCTGTCTCACGACGGTCTGAACCCAGCTCGCGTACCGCTTTAACGGGCGAACAGCCCGACCCTTGGGACCTTGTCCAGCCCCAGGATGCGATGAGCCGACATCGAGGTGCCGAGCGAAGTCGTCGATGTGAACTCTTGGACTTCACCAGCCTGTTATCCCCGGGGTAGCTTTTGTCCGGTAAGCCACG
>JBHORD010000096.1:0-29288 GCA_042408355.1 Anaerolineales bacterium | reverse complement strand
GCCCGATTACCAGGCAAGCCAGCGGCCGTTGTTCGATCCGCTGGGATTAATTACAGCGATCATCGGTTTCGGCGCAGTGCTATACGCCGCGTCCATCGCGGAGAATTTTGGCTGGGGCGGGACGTTTACTTTGCTCGCATTGGCATTTGGATTTGTGGTGTTGATCGTCCACGCGTTGGTGGAACTATATGCCGCCAAAGATCCAATGATGGATTTGCGCCTCTTTTCCAATCCGACTTTTCTGAACGCGTCCATTGTCGGTTACATCGCAACCGTTGCTTTGTTCGGCGCGGAATTTCTGATGCCCATCTATCTGCAAACCTTCCGCGGGCGCACCGCGCTCGACGCCGGCATCATTTTGCTCGGCGTGGCGGCCACATCCGCAATTGCAACGCCGCTCGCCGGAAGGCTCTATGACAAGATCGGTCCGCGCGCCATCATGGTGACCGGTTTCATCATCCTTTGCATCAACACCTGGCAACTGGCAGAAATTCGCGGCACCACGCCCATCCCTTATATTGTTTTCCTGCTGGCCCTGCGCGGACTGGCCATCGGCCTGACGCTTCAAACATCTTACGTGACCGCCTTGAGCAGTATTCATCTCGATGTATTGCCGCGCGGCTCATCGTTATTGAACAGCACGCGCTTTGTTGTTCAAGCCATTGCAGTTGCGGCGCTGGCTACAATTTTGGTCAGTTATTACTCGCCGGATGTCAAAGCGCAGGCGAATCAAATGCAGGATTCATTGGCGGCTGTTACGACTCCATTCGGCATCTGCGAGACGCCGGGCGTCGCGGCGCAGGATAATCTTCCGCCGGGCACATCCGCATCATTGGCGTCCCTCCCTGCGCAGGCCGCGCAGGCCGCAAAGACTAAAATCCTTGATGAACTAAAACTCGTTTGCGATCAAACCATGCAGGGCTTCGACGCGGCTTACAAGCTGACGTTCTACGCATCCATTGCCGCGCTCGTGATGGCCGCCTTCCTTCCCGGCTGGCCCGGCAAATGGGGCGGGCGCGGTTCCACCCAAATGCCCATGCCCGGCGGACATTAGGCTTCGGAGACACCGGCTGCCGGTGAGAACGCGGATTTTTATTTTTTGAATCGGCGGTAATCCGCGTTCCCGGCATCCGATTTAAATTTTTTGGGTAATTGTGTTCCCTGGAATGACCTATGCCAGCCCGGCGAAATAATCCGTCTTGATTTGATGGCCCGCCACGCCAAGCCGCCGCAATGTATCCTTCATCGAATCCACCAAATTGCGCGAACCGGAAACATAGAATAAACAATTTCGATAATCAGGCGCCGCGGCGCGAATCATCTCTGGGGTGATGCGTCCGACTTTGCCCGTCCATGAAGATGGCAGATTTTGATTATCGGTCACGGTGTAAATCGTTTTGATTCCCAATTCCTGTTGGGCACGGTCGAATACATCTTTGTAAACAAAATCATTGACGGTCGTGGCAGTGTAAAAAACCGTAATCGGCCTGCGCTCGCGATGATCCAGCAGATATTTGATCATGCTTCGAAACGGTGTAATGCCGATGCCGCCTGCGATCAGAACAACTTTTTGCTGGGGATCTGCCGGCAAAACAAAATCGCCCGCCAGCTGCGAGGCAACGATTTCCGTATTTTTATCCATCGCCAGCAAAGCCTTTTTGAATGTGCTGGACTTCGGATAGAACTTCACTCCCAGCCGCAGATTGCGCTCAGTCGGCGAGGAGGCAATCGTAAAGTACCGGCGGTTGCCGCGGTCGTCGGTATCGGGGTGTGCGAGAGTCCACTCCATGTATTGGCCGGGGACGAACGCAAAGCGGCGCGGCGCAGGGAAAATAAATTCGTAGACGTCAGGCGCGATGCGATTCTTTTCCTTGAGACGGAGAACAAGTTTTTCTTTAGGGCTGACGAGGTAAGAGAAAATATTCCCCAGCAAAATGGCGATTTCCGGCGTGAGGAACAACGCGCCGACATGGAACTGCGGCGCAAATAGAAATCCGACCAGCGCGCCGTAGTAAATCCGCAAACGACGCGTCGGCGGAGTCGTCAACGGTTCGGTCAGGATGATGAAGGCAAAGAAGAACAACGGCGAATAAAGAACAGCATTTTGCAAGGCAGAGATGAAATTATTTCCAGTGAACAAACTGGAAACCCAGATGACCGCAACGGCTGTGAGCAGAAAACTCAGCACCATGTCGAAGCGGCCCAGTTTGCGGACGACCAGCAAACCGCCCACGATAACAAAGAACAGCATTGGGCCGGAACCCACCCACCAGCTGGCAGACTGGTTGATGGCATAATAAGTCACCGCAACGGCGAAGGCCGCGGGATTAAACAAATGTTTCCCCTTGATCGCGATGATGTATTTGGAAGCCATTGCCAGAACAGCCGCCCACCCCAAGAACCATAAATCGTTAAATGAATGCAGAGGCGTGATGATGAGGGCGAGGATCAAAGCGGTGATGTAGAACGATTCCACGTTGGCCGGCACGCCAAACGTCCGGGAAAAGATGCGGTTCGTAATCGCCGAGACGATCAGCAAAAACGCGACCGTCAATAAAAACGCGAACGGATCGAATGAAAATACATTCGCGACGCTCAACAGAAACGCGGCCGTAACAAGAAAAATCAAATAATACAAAACCAGCCGGTACATCGTGACGCGGTTGAGCAGGCTGTCAATGGTTTTAAGCATTCAGAACATACCTCGAAAAGCCAGTGGTGTACGTTGCCTGCCTGTCCTTATCAATCATATAGCCTTCGAAGCCAGGCAGAGACTCGATGAAATCAATTCCGGCGCGTCCCATTGCAAACGCGGCGGTTGCAAAACGATCCGCTTCGTAAACATCCGGCCCGATCACGGTCAGACTCAAAATGTCGGTGATCGCCTGTCCGTTGTTCTTTGGATTGTAGATATGCTGTCCGCGCACATACGTGCCGGAGGTCGCCACGCCGCAATCCGTCACTGAAAGAATCTTGACGATCTCATCCATGTGGAACGGATTGCGGATGCCGACGCGCCATTTCTCGCCCTGATGATTTGTTCCGCCGACTTGAATATCGCCGCCCGCGTCCACATAAAAATTTACGAAACCCTTTTTACGCAAAATTTCGGCGGCATTATAAATCGCCCAGCCCTTGACGATGCCGGACGGGTCAATGATTCCATTGTGACGAATATCGAAATAGCCGTTCGACTCGGCGCGCGTCTGCTCAGCCAGCATGAAAATGATTTTCATATCTTCGCTGGCCTCCTCAATCTTTAACTCGCCGCGGTTGATGCGCGAAATTTCAGACGCGTCTTTATACGTGCTGAACTTTTCATCCACATAAGTGAAGTAATCGAACACTTCATCCATTACCGAATCACTAATCAGCCGGTTGCCAGCTACCGAAGTACCGCCCACAGGTTCATCCGCCGCATCAACCACATCCACCGTCACCGGCATACCCATAAGAATGCGCGTCTGCTTCACAAGATCAATGTGCATTGGAAAGCGCCGATTGCAACGACATCTGGAATCCTTCGCTGGTCAGCGTGGCGCCCGAAATAATATCCACATTGGCAGATTGCGCCTGAAGCGCCTCCTGCTGTAAATAAGGAATCGCAATGGAGTTGATCTGCACTGACGTTCGGCGGTCGTTGGGATACTGCAGAAACTGGACGCTTGCCAGCCTGCCGTGTTGAACCGTGGCCTGAACTTCAACCAATCCATAATTGACGTCAATGGGCGGCCCGGTATAAACTCCATCTTTATACGCCGCCGAACTCGAAGAGGAGGAATTGGATGCGGGAGCCTGCTGGGCAGACGAAGCGCCAGACGGATTCGACGCTTCCTGCCCGGACCCTGAAGCGGGCGCGGCGGAAGCGGAGGCGGGCGCGGCGCTCGAGCTTGTCAGCCGTTCATGGACGGCATACACGATGAACGCGAACACCACGAACGCGGACAGAAAGAATTTCCTGATCCCCCGGCTGAAATTAAATGTGGAATTTGATCTGCTTCTCGGCATAGGTCTCCTCTGGCTGTGCCAAAAAATGGTAGCACAGCCAGATGACAACCAGATGAAAAGATTGATTGCGGTACGCCGAAGCAATTTTGCACTTGCAGGGAGACGAGTTTGGTTTTATCCTTGTGTCTTAGTTTTGGATTTCAATAGACTCCATCGGAAATAAAATGGGGAGGCAGAAAAACGCGGACGTACGCTGATGCAAAAGCAAACATCTGCATTTTCTGCGTGGATCAGCGTCCAGAGTCGGTTTTTCGCGTATTGCCGATAAAGTCTAATAGATAAACGGTTTGGTCAGTTGGGAATTGAAACGCGATAGACAATTTTGACGCGCAAGAGGCGGTTGAATATGCCTGACAATAGAGACAGTCAAAGAGAGAACAACAATACATTTCTAGGCATGATAATTGTTGCGCTTATCGGCTTAATCGGCACCATATTAACCATTTTTAAAGACCCGCTCGTATCCACCTTCTACAAAACACCGACGCCGTTCGCAACGATGTCAACGCCTGCATTTATTCCACCTGCATTATCCCCTGCGGCTCCCGGCGCCGTAAATGCTGTAACACGAACTCCAATTGCATCTTCCACATATCCGCCCACCTACTCTTCTCCGTCTGTGGGCTGTTTCGATAGCAACATTTGGACGCCTTACAACCCGGGCCCAAACATGAGTCCCAGCGAAGGCTGTTGGGATTTATCCGCATGGGGAATGAGGATGGATGGCAACACAATTGATCTCGCCCCCGCTTTTTCGCTGACTGACGGACAATTCCATGCGGTTTACTCAGCCATACCGACTTTTGGCGAGGTGAGCTTTGATATCCTGGTCACAAGTTTCGATCTCGCCAGAGATCGTTCCGGCGTCATCGGAGTTGGAATTATCAACATAAGCAAACCTGGGTCGGTCGGCAATAGAATGATTTATTTTCATTATTCGTTTGGCGCAGATACCATCCTTGAACAACTCGTGGAGGACGGAAAATATACAAATACCTTGTGGACGCGCTTACGTTTTTCCAAACCTCAGTCTATTGATATGAAATTAAACGGGCGCCAGCTCACCATAACCATTGACGGAAAGGATGCCGGCAACATGGATGTGCCGTATCTTTCGCGCGGATTATGGCTCAGCTACTCCATTCCTCCCGACACCCGCCTGAACGCCGTCATCTCAAACCTTGAAGTTCATTAAAGTGTGCAGGCAAAACGCTTGCGCGGGAATCCGGCGGATGGGCTAAAATCTAGCAGGTTGGTTCTCCGCCGGGTCAAACCCTGATGAGGCAATCTATGAAAAAACTCTACCTGATGATCTTCATTCTGAGCTTGATGATACTGGCGTGCTCCACCGCCAATTTGATTCCCGCCACATCCACTCCATTGCCAACGGTACCCTTCCCCACCCAAACGCTCCCGCCCACCACAACTCCAACGGCCACCGTCACGCCGACTCAGCCGCCGCCAACGTTTACTCCGATTCCCACAACCCTTACGCCCACCGCCACCATCGTTCCAGCCACATCCACGCCGCCAGGTCAACCCACCGCGACGGTCACGACTTCCGGTTCTGTATTCGACAGCGTGACGCTTTCGGGAAATTTAATTACATGGGGACAGAACTGCCCGGCCTCCTCTGTGACGATCACCGCCCATGCAACAAGCGGACTTGATATTGCAGACGTATTGCTCTTCGTGCGCCTTCAGAGTCAAAGCACGGGAGTGACGACGCGCTGGAGCGACGGCGTCAGCATGCACACCGATGGAGCGGGAACATTCACATACCGCCTTCTGGCAAGAGGCATACCCTACTCGCAGGATTTCCAACTGGCATGGGTTCAATATCAATTGGTCGCAACCAACAGTCAGAATCGTATCGTAGGGCGCACGCCGGTCGCCATAAACAGCATTACACTCTCACACTGTCCATGAGGCGCGGGCGGACGATCGAAGACATCGGTAAAAGTACGCGGCAACAATCGAGGCTGGCGCGAAACCTGGGCGATAGCGGCAGGATTTTCTGGATAAACCGCCCGTCCGTCCCGCCGATGAGAGAACGAATCGCACGTAGCAGCGCCGGACGTCTTTTGAAACCATAAGAGTTCATAAACGAGGTGGCCCATCATGAATCATCTGCCCATTGATGCTCAACGCGACGCCGTACCCATCCGGCTGTTCAAATCCAATTTTTTGGAATTCTTCACGCACATCAGCCCGATCACCATCCTTGTTCTCTGGCTGCCGATCGCGGCTCTTTTTCTCGTTGACGCTGTGAGGAAAGCGCCGGCCTCCGCATTCCCGATTTACATCCCGCTGGGTTTTGTCGTCGGTCTCTTTCTGTGGACGTTTGCCGAATACACCCTGCACCGCTTTCTTTTCCACCACAAACCGACCAGCCCGCGCCAGGAGCGGATCCTCTTTCTGTTTCACGGCATCCATCACGCCCAGCCGCAGGTGAAGACGCGCCTCGTCATGCCGCTGCCGGTAAGCATACCGGGGTTCATTATTTTCTTTGGGTTGTTCCATTTGATTCTGGATGTTCTGCTCAAAGCGCCGCAATGGACATCGCCGATGATGTCCGGGTTTCTGATCGGATACCTGATGTACGACCTGACGCATTACGCCACACACCATTTTCCAATGCATTCAGGTTATGCCAAATACCTCAAGCGCTATCACATGCAACATCACTATAAAGACCCAGATACGCGCTTTGGAGTCAGTTCGCCGATATGGGACTGGGTCTTTCAGACACAGGGAACAATTTGAATGCATCCTTTATTCTCACCGCATGAACGGCGTCCCGCGTCTCTCCGGCCGCAGCGGCAGCCCAGGCCTGCACAGACTGGCAAAGCCGCGTCGAAGTGACACGAAGTCAATTACGAAAGAGCCGCAAAAACTCAACACACAACTTATTGCGGCATTCCGTCCCGCGCAGTACAAGTTTGCTATAATACATGCATGGCTTCCACTACTTCCGCTTATCTATTTCGCAAACAGATCGCGATTCCTCAAGATCACGGCTCATGGGTTTTTATCTTTAGTCCGCTGATCATCGGCATCTTTGCGGGCCGGGCATTCAGTTATGCCACCTTCAGTTTGTGTCTCGCGGCTGTCGCCGCGTTTCTTTTGCGCCAGCCGATGACAATGATCGTCAAAGCCTACTCCGGCCGCCGCCCGCGGTCGGACTTACCTGCGGCGCGCTTTTGGGCGATGGTTTACGGCATCATCGCACTGCTCGCGCTGACGGAATTATTTTTGCTCGGCGACGGCTTTATTGCCTATCTTGCCATTCCCGGCATTCCCGTCTTTGCATGGCATCTATGGCTGGTGAGCCGCCGCGCGGAGCGAAGGCAGGCCATTGTCGAGGTGATCGCCACCGGCGTGCTGTCACTGGTTGCGCCCGCCGCCTATTGGATTGGCATCCGGCATTATGACGCGTCTGGATGGTGGCTTTGGCTGTTGACATGGCTTCAATCGGCGGCGTCCATCATGTATGCTTATCTTCGATTGGAACAGCGCGAATGGAAATCAATTCCCAACCGTTACGAACGCTTCCGCGCCGGGACAAACGCCTTTGCTTACACATCCTTCAATCTTTTCATGACCGCCGCGTTGGGCTTGGGCGCAGGAATCCTGCCCCGCCTGATTTTCATCCCCTATCTGGTTCAATGGCTCGAAACACTATGGGGCATTGACCATCCGGCGGCGCGCTGGAAACCGGTGCAGATCGGAATGCGCCAGTTGATCGTCAGCGCGCTGTGGACGATATTATTCATCGCGGTATGGAAATAGGACGATCATTCCATATTGCGCGAATGAGGAGCAAAAATGGATCTGCTCAAGTACGAATTGCTGGCGGAAGTCAACGGCCGCATGGAGGCCGACCTGCTCAAAAGTTATCTTGAAGCCGAAGGGATACGCGTGGAATTATTTCAGGAAGCAATCGGTCACAACGTTTATCCGGTGATGATTGACGGTTTGGGGCGCGTGCAAATGTTCGTTCCAAAGGAACAAATAAAAGAGGCCAAAGAAATTCTCGAACAATACAACGAATCAAGAGAGGGCGAATGAAGGATACCGTTTTACTTGTTACCAGTTACGGCATGGGACGCGCCGCGGACAATCCGGATCTGCCGATCAGGCTGATCGAAAAGTATTTCCGCCTGCTTTTGCAGAACAACAATTTTCCTCAAGCCATCTGCTTCTACACCGACGGCGTAAAACTGACGATTGAAGATTCGCCTGTACTTGAACCCTTGCGTCAGTTGGAAAAGAACGGCGTACGCCTGATCATCTGCTCGACCTGCCTCGAAGCCATGGGACTATCAAAACGCGTGCAGGTCGGAATCGTCGGAGGAATGCCGGACATCATCGAAGCGCAAACAAAAGCGGGTAAAGTCATCACACTCTAAACAAAAGCCTGAGGAGGAGCGGCAATGAACTTTGATCTGAACGACGAACAACGACTGTGGAAAAGAACCGTTCACGAGTTCGTGGAAAAAGAAGTCCGTCCCAAAGCCAAAGAAGTGGATGAGAAAAGCGAATTCAATTGGGAAGCAACCCGCAAGATGGGTCCGCTTGGATTGCTCGGCTTGAACATCCCGGAAGAATACGGCGGCGCAGGCGTGGACGCCGTCAGCGCGGCAATCGCTCTCGAAGAACTGGGCTGGGGCTGCGGTTCCACTGCGCTTTCGATCGCCGCGCACAACGGGCTTGGCACAATGCCGCTCGTCCAGTACGGAAGCGAAGCGCTCAAAAAGAAATGGCTGCCGCTTGTGGCCAGCGGGAAAAACAAACTTGCCGCGCTGGCCCTGACAGAACCAGGCGCGGGTTCCGATTTGCAGGGCGGCGTCAAAACAAAGGCAGTCAAGGACGGAAAAGAATGGCTGATCAGCGGCGCAAAAATGTGGACGACCAACGCCTCCATCGCGGAATACATCATCACCCTCGTTCGCACCGGACCTGAAGGCGGCGGCACCCGTTCCTTGAGCATGATCCTCGTCCCGACCAGCGCCAAAGGCCTCAAGATCGGCAAGCCCGAAAAGAAAATGGGATTGCACGGCTCCCCCACTCATGCCGTGACATACGAAGATGTGCGCGTCCCGCTTGGCAATTTGATCGGCGAGGAAGGCCGCGGTCTACAGCAGACTCTCGCCACACTGGACGGCGGCCGAATCGGAATTGGAGCGATTACCATCGGACTCGCACAAGCCGCATTCGAGTACGCGGTGGCGTACGCCAAAGAGCGCCAGGCTTTCGGACAATCCATTGCAAACTTCGAGGCGATCCAATGGATGCTGGCGGACGCCGCAACAGAAATCGAATCGGCGCGCCTGCTCGTTTATCGCGCGGCATGGATGAAGCAACAGGGCCGCCCTTACACCAAAGAAGCGGCGATGGCAAAGTTGTTTGCCACTGAAATAGCCGAACGCGTGTGCCGCAATGCAATTCAAATTCACGGCGGATACGGATATTCCAGCGAATATCCGGTCGAGCGCATCTATCGCGATGTGCGGCTGATGACCATCGGCGAAGGAACCAGCGAAGTACAGCGAATGGTCATCGCCAGGCATTTGCTGGCGTAAATACAATGGCGCCTGCGGTGATCATCGCTCCCTAGCGGCTAAAATCGTAAAGATACACGGTTACCCCCGGAAATCTAAAGCGCCCTTTCCGCGCTCCAATCTGATCAAGATGCCGGAGATAAAAATCCTGCTCGTTGACCGCGCAGGAGGGACAGATGTGTGAAAACACAAGCCAGACCCTCGGAACGCCCTGTAACTGCTTAATGTCCACAATATACTGCGCGGGATCGCTTCGGCTTGCGACGCCGAAAATAATCCTGTCATTGCTCAAATCGAACGAAGGCGCATAATATTCAAACGCAAACCGACTGCCGTAATAAACATAGATTACATCGCCCGGAAGACTCTGTTGGCTGATATACGCCATGGCGGGTTTGATGTGTTCGCTCATATACGGCGAGCGGAAATACTGCAGACTTACCTCCGCCGGCACCCACAGCACAGCCAGGGCAATGCCTCCGCAAACCAGCAAGGACGCCGGGCGATTCAAGCGGGCGAGGAAGGAATAAACGAGCTCCAAACCTTTCGCCATGAATATAAACAAAAACGGCAGCAAAAATAAAATGAAACGCCCGTAGATCGGATATTTCTGCAAAGCGGCGGCAGACAACACGAAAAAGAAAGGCAGGGTCATGGTCAGCGCGATATTTCGATCTGACGCGAAAAATGAAACAACCCCGGCCGCCAGCAGAAGCGAACTGATCGCCACAAAAAACTGCGGCGGCCATCCGTTGACGTAGGTTGTGGCTGCCAGCAGGTTGAAGTAAGCATTGCGAAACCAATCCAGGCGCCGCCACGGAGGCAAAGGCATAAAATAAGCCTGCCAATAATTGAGCATATAGGGATCGTTAACCGCCTGTTGAGCCGAAACAACGTAGAACAAACCAAAGTTCGCCAGCCACAAGGCGCCCAGGCCCAATATCCGGGCGAACAAAGAAAAGTCTCTCCGCATCAGCGCTTCGACCGCCAGCGCGAGTCCAATGGACGCCAGCGTAAAAACGGCGGGATGAGACAGCCACGTTGAAATAACGCCGGCCGCGGCCAGGACGATGTAATTCCTGCGCCCGCCTTTTCGCAGCGCGCGGAACGCCAGAAGAGTCAGCGCAATAGAAACCAGCACATCACTGGAATATTGCTTTACATCCGTGGAATAATAAATCAACGGCCACGCAACCACAGAAAGAGACAACGCAAACAAACCCGGCTTCCCAAGATACTCTTTGGAGGTCAGGTACAAAAGATAAACTGCCGCTACACCTGAAAGCAGAGGAAAGAGCCGGAGAATATAATCCCTGTTTCCAAAGGCCAGCAAAATCAATTTTTCGATGAACAGGAAACCAGGCGGCGCCGCTTGATTATTGTCAAGAGGCTGGAGTAGCCCGCCGAATCCGCGGCCGACGATATTGAGCGCCAACGCCGCTTCATCGTACCAAAGCGAACGGTCGGCAATATATTGCCGGAGACGAAGGACAACACCGGCAATAACAATCCCCCGCCAGACAAAGCTCAAATCCGCACGCAGGCCGAAGATGGGCTTGATTTGCCGCCTCATTTCTCGACGACAATCCACGCGCTGGAATCTTTGGTGATGACGCGGGCAGAATCAAACAAGGCGGCAATCTGATTCGGCGCGAGAAAATGACTGCGCATTAACAGCATCTTTTCAGCCAGCGCAATCAACCTGACGCTGAAACTGCGAATATCCGGTTCTTCGATCACGATCCGCCCGCCCGGTTTGAGCACGCGGAAAAGTTCGCGCGCCGTATCCGCTTGATGAATGACATGATGAAACGCGTCCACCATGATGACGCGGTCGAAAAATTCGCCGGGGAAAGGCAGGTGTTCCGTTTGAGCCGCGGCCGCTTGAAGTCCCGGTTTGGAGGCGGCAAAACGCAGCATGCCCAGCGAAACGTCTGCAACCACAATGTCCGCGGCTTGATCGCGCAGGGCAGCTGCAACGCGTCCCGTACCGCCGCCGGCATCGAGCAGGAACCCGCTTGTCGGCAGATTCGCCGCGTCCATCATGACGTCCAATGACGAATACTCGCCGGCACGGTTGTACAGCGGCGCGATGAAATCGAAATGATCGAACGGCATCACTGCACCGTAATCAACGATTTGATGTTATCGAATGTAACGGGGCCAATGCCGGGCACGTTCATGATGTCTTCGATTTTTTGAAAGGGGCCGTTTTGAGTGCGGTAATCTATGATCTTCTGCGCCGTGGTGGGGCCAATGCCCGGCAGCGTATCGAGCTGTGCGGCGGTGGCGGTATTGATGTTGATGAGATGACCGGCTGGAACGGTCGGCGTGGTCAAAACCAAAAACGGGGCGTTCGATGAATTATTCGACGAAGAGGCAGAGCTGGCCGCCGCGCCGCCTTCCAACGGAATTTTGATTTGTTGTCCATCTTCAAGCTTCGCGGCCAGATTGACCGAGCTTGTATCGGCAGTGGACAGCAACCCGCCGGCGGCGTTCACCGCATCCTGAACGCGGCTTCCCTGCGCGAACGAATAAACGCCCGGATGAACCACCCCGCCGATGATCTGAATGGTGATCTCCGGCTGTGTGGGCGAAGGCAGAAGTTGGACGGGTTCGCCGGACGGCATGCGCGTCACAATGAAAAGCGCGCCCGCCAAAATAAAACCGGCCAGCAATCCGATCAGAACATAAACGACCTGCTTCATAGCTCCCATTTTACAACAATCTCATCACCAATAAAGATTCGCCTTTTGGCATGAACAAGGAAGCGAGTCGAACCACGCGGCGAAAGTAAGGAGGCATCTCGCTCAAAGCAACGGCGCGGAAATTCCACTTTTCATAAAATGGAGCGAGGCTGGAGCGGCACATCAAATACAGCGGACGCGGCGCCTGCGCAATCAAATGCTCGAGGATGGCGCGCGCCACCCCTTTGCCGCGCTCTTCCGGCTCGACCGCGATGGACGCCAGTTCGACAATATCTTTGCCGTGCAGTTTGAGCTGTCCACAACCCCGCATCTTCCCGGACCCGTCAACGGCCACCACGAACCGGCGCCAGTCCAGGCCCATCGGGTTGATCCCGACGCGATGAATCAAATCTTTGATCGCGGCGGAATCCGTTTCCACGGCGGGACGAAGCGTGAAATCAGCCAAGCAGACCTGCCGCGACGATGATCGTAAACGAAGCCACGAACCAGTGAATCAAAAACGGATAAACAAACGAACGCGTCCGATACGCCACCCAGCCAAAGGCAAAGCCGCCAAAGATCGTCGAAAGCGTCTCGACTTCGGGCTTGCCGATGTGCGCCAGCGCAAACGGGACGGCTTGAAGCCACAGCGCCTCCGGCCCGAATTTGCGCGCATAGGCAAATAAAATAAAACCGCGAAACATGAATTCCCAGCCGAATAAATCAATGAACGTATTCCACGGCAGACCAGCCAATTGCGGCCGGTAATATTCCTGCATGGGCGCGCCGCGCCCAACGAACCAAAGAATCGGCGCGATCAAAACGATGCCGAGGGCGGTGAGAATCAAACCAGTTTTCCAATCGCCGAAGGTGAATCCGTAATCGCGGGGATCATCCCGGAAAACCGCCAGAACAATAAAGAGCGGAATCAGCAAATACAGAATGGTTCGGTCATAGCCTTTGTTGGGAGTCAGTTGATGATAATAATCAATCATCAAAAGCAAAGTTGTAACGATAGTGATTGTCACAACTTTCCAGTCAAAATGGAGGCGTTCGCCGAGGAGGGTTTTCATAAGCAATTAGTATGGCAAGTAAAGCTGGTTGCCATTCGGCCCCAGCATTTGAGAAATGACCGGCCAATCGCGATAAATTTCAATTGACCAGTTCAACGCAAGGAGCAAAACCACAGCCAATGCAACCCAAAGAAGAATCCGCGGGCGCAATTTGAAGGCGGCAAAGCCGTTCGTCCAAAACACCGAGGCGGCGACTGCAAAGAACGGAATCAAAGCCAGGTGGAATCGCTCTTCCGAAAGAATGAAAACATGCGGAAGCAAATATCCGACGAAAAGCAACGCCAGCAAAATCGTCTGCGGATTCCAGGTCAATTGCGCCGCGCCAAACGCGCCGGACAATGCGACGACGATAAACGGCAGGCCTAAAATCACAAGGATCAAAATCAAAAGCGGCGGCGGAATATATCCGAGAAAATCGTTGACGTAAAAATATGTGAAGGCGCGCCATTCCACGTTGAAGAAGTAACCCAGCCGGTTCACGGCCAAAACTGGAAAGCGTGCCGGGTCCTGTTCGATAAATTGAATCGCCTTTTGCGTGCCGATTTCGTCACGCGATTTATCATCGAGAATGGACATCAGATCGAGCGAGGGGCCAAACGTAAATGTCCCGCTGGATTGCGGAGAATATCCGACGTACAGGTTATAGCCCAATGAAGTTTCGACGCCGGTCAACCGCCCGGCAAGCAGTGAGTTGCGGACTATCCACGGCGCGATCGTCACGAGGAGCGCGGCCAGCGAAAGAACCGCGCCGCGCCGTTGTTTCAAAACAAACCAAATCCATAGAATCGCAAGCGCGCCAAATCCAAGAATAATAGAACGAGTCAAAGCGGCTAAACCAAGGAGAAAGCCGGATAACAGAAAGTTGAAAGCGGTCGGTTTTTCCGCAACTTTGAGAAAAGACAAAACGCTGGCAAGCACAAGGAGAAAAAATAAATTCTCGGTCGCCAGCGCAATGGGAAAAATCAAAAGCATCGGATAGGCCGCGATAATCCAGGCGGCGATCTTAGCGACGCGTTCGACGCCGGCGCTTCCCCCGGCGTCCGCCGGGAACGCCTGGCGAGGAGATGGAAAAAGGGCAAAGGCCGTGAAATAAGTCAATGGCGCAAGCAACGCGCCCAAAACTGTTTGCGCCATACGTGCGGCGAAGAAGCGTCCGTCGTTGATGCCGTTGAAAAAATAAATGGCCGCAAGAAAAGCCGGATACAACGGGGCGCGGAACGTGGTCAACATGCCGCGCGGATCGAGATGAAGCGTTGCCGGGTCGAGGTGAAGATACGGGACGAGGCGCGCCAGATCGGCGGGCGCGTACCATCGAAATCCGAGCCCCGAAGCGAGACTGCGCGCCAGCATATCGTACTGGAACATGTCGTCGAGGCCGATTCCCAGGCGGCGCGTCAAAAGAACGGGGATCAGCCGCAGTCCAAGCGCAATTAGAAAAATCCGCGCCGGAAAAGAATTAACGAACTGCCACTTTGCTTGTTTGATGAACCTCTTTTTTCAGCGCGGCAATGCGGCGCGCGAGATACGGAGAAAAATATCCGTCGTACTTCTCCCACAGTTCGGGCCGCTTCCAATCTTCGCCTGTGATGCGGCCGCGGCAATGGGGCGAACCGCAATTACACTCGAACTCATCGTAGTCCGAGCCGTCGCACATGGCATAATCGAGACAAATTTCCTCGCCGGGTTCGATATCGCGCATGGCGATCAGACCGATTTGACCGGTGAGGCCCACGTTGGGATCACAGCAATGGTTGAAGCAATCGGCGTCCTCCATCGAGGGCGTCATCAAATAGAAATTATCTTCGATTTGCAAAACCTGCTGGGTGAAGTTGGGCATGTTCGGGTCAATTTCATCGGCGGCAAGAATCTTTCCGCCCCACAACGCGATCAGCTCATCCTTCCTGATCGGCTCGACGGCGAACACGCCGCAATTTCCTTTTTGCGGATGAGGGCGGCTTTCGACTTTGGGCGACAGATAGGAAAAATTTTTTCCGGTCATTCTTCTCCTTCAAGCGTTCTCGCGGCCCAATTTGGCCGCGGCTTCGAGATCGGAGGCGAAGTAGTTGCAGGTCAACTCTTCGCCTGCCGCAATATCCCGCGCGGCAATTTCCTGCAAGCCGTCGGGTGTATCTACAAGATTGGGGTCGTCCGCATGATTCACGTGTTTGGAATTATCCGCGCACAAGACCATCACGCGCCGGCCGTTCATCACCGAGATGTAAGTATATATTTTAAGATAGTCCTGCACCGCCGGAGGAAAATTCTGAAGTTCCTCGAACGGGATGGCCACGTCGACGCGCGGATCGAATTGCCACACAACCTGACCTTTACGAACCGGTTCCTTCAAAAAGACTCCAATGCCGTGAATCGGACTGTACTGCAAACTGGTGCGAACGATAAACATATTTGCCTCGACTCAGACCGCATCACGCGGGGATACGGGCCGGCCCCGTTAATTACATCCGCCGCCTCGTTGAGAGTTGACCCTCAACCGGCGGCGGTTGTGCAATCGCCTGCACATGGAATTTTTATGCGGAGGCAAACGAGAAACGTTTCGACTCATTCTCCTGTATAAGCGTCACATTTTACTACAAATTATTCCGGAGTCTCGCCTGTATCGGAAGATTGACTGATCAATCTTTGCGCGATCAAAATCGGAATCGCAGTTGCCAAAACGATCAACAGCGCGGTGACGTTCGTCACCGGCCGGTTGCGCGGCTTCAACATCTGACTGAAAATCCAAATCGGCAAAGTCTTTTGCTGGCCCGCGGTAAACGTTGTGACGATGACCTCGTCGAACGAAAGCGAGAAAGCCAGAATGCCGCCCGCCAACAGCGCGGTGGAAATGTTCGGCAAAACAATATGCCAGAAGGTCTGAAATGAATTGGCGCCCAAATCCATCGAGGCTTCAATCTGCGATCCGCCTGTTCGGCGGAAACGCGCCAGCACGTTGTTGTAAACCGTGACCACGCAGAACGTCGCATGACCGATGACAATCGTCCAATAACTGAAGGGGATGTGCATCAAACCGATGGCCGAACGCAAAGCGATACCGGTCACGATGCCCGGCAGCGCCAGCGGGAGAATCAGCAAAAATGAAATCGTTTCCTTTCCAAAAAATGTGCCGCGATAAACCGCCGCGGCCGCCAGCGTTCCAAGGACGAGCGCGGCAAACGTCGCCAGGGCGGCCACTTCGAGCGTGAGTTGAAGCGAAGCCAGCATGTCGGGATTCGATACCGCTATCGGGAACCATTTCAACGTCAGGCCCGGAGGCGGGAATGTATACGCGGCGGTTTCCGTTGTGAATGCGTACAGGAAAATCAAAGCCAGCGGAATATGCAAAAACAACAGCGCGCCCGCCGCGCCCAATTTAATAAACCACGAAGCGCGCCCGCCGGCCGCTTCATAATTGGAGGATTTCTTTTTAGAGAGCATCGAAGGCTCCTAACTTGCGCGCAATCAGCAGATAAACGATCATGATGGCAATCGGTCCCATCGTGAATGCCGCCGCCAGCGGGATGTTTCCCGATGTGCCTTGATAGGAAAGCACAGCCGTGCCGATGAAGAAACTTGAATTTCCAAACAAAGTCGGCACGATGAAATCGCCGAGCGTCAGCGAAAAGGTGAAGATCGAACCCGCCACCACGCCCGGAAACGCCAATGGCAGAATCACATTGCGAAAGGTTTGATTCGGATTCGCGCCCAAATCGCCCGACGCCTCCAGCAATGATTTCGGCACGCGTTCGAGCGCCGTCTCGATGGGCAGAATCATATAAGGAAGCCAGATATAAGCGAAGACGATAAAGACGCCGGTCGCCGAAACCGACAGCGACGGCCCGCCCACGACCGGCAGATTGAGATACCAGTTCAACAAGCCGTCAAGATGAATCAATTGAAAGAGCCATGAGACGATTCCTTCTTTTGTAAGAATCAAATTCCATGAGTAGACGCGGATCAAATAGCTCGACCACAGCGGCAGTGTGACAGCCAGATACAAAAACGTCTTCATGCGCCTCGATGCGAAACGCGCCATGTAATATGAAAGCGGGAAGGCAAGGAGGGCATCCGCAACAGTCACCAGCGCGGCCATCAACGTCGTCCGCCCGAAGATGGCGAGATTGGCAGGCTCGAATAATTGGGCATAGGTGCTCAACGTAAATTTACGAACCACCTGCCCGGTAAAACCGTCGAGATAAAAGAAACTATTCAACAAAAGGGAAGCCAGCGAGCCCAGATAAACAACGACGAACCAAACCAACGGCGGGAGCAGCAAAAGCGCCAGCGTCAGCCGCGGGCGAAGATAGAGATATGTGGAAAGCCGTCTCATCATTTCAGCCTCCCACGTAACGGACAAATTCTTTCTTCCAAAGCAGCCGCACCTTTTGGCCGCGCGCCTGCATCACATCCATCGAAGTCGTTTTAAGATTCTGTTCCACGACCACCAGATCGCCGCCGCCCTCTAATTCAACAAGATAGCGCGTGTATAAACCAAGATAGATCACATCGCGCACTCTGCCGTCGGCCGCAAACATATCGTCGCCCACCTTTTCGGACGGCTTCGCCAGATGGATTTTTTCAGGACGAATTGAGAATCGCTCCGGCGAGCCGGTGATTCTCTTCGCCTCTTCCCCCGACACAAGATTGGATACGCCCACGAAACCGGCGGTGAACGGCGTAGCCGGATGCTCGTAAATTTCCGCCGGAGTCCCGACCTGTTCAATCTTGCCCAGATTGAAAACCGCAATGCGGTCGCTCATCGTCAGGGCTTCCTCCTGATCGTGAGTCACATAAATAAAGGTAATTCCAACCTGCTGCTGGATGGACTTGAGTTCCACCTGCATCTGCTGGCGAAGTTTCAAATCCAGCGCGCCCAGCGGCTCATCCAGAAGAAGCACACGCGGACGATTGACCAGCGCCCGCGCCAGCGCCACACGCTGACGCTGTCCGCCCGAAAGTTGTGACGGTTTACGATCCGCCAGCCCCGGCAGGCGAACCAGATTCAATATCTCTTCAACTTGCTGACGGCGTTTCTCTTTGGGAACTTTTTTGATCATCAAACCGTAAGCGATGTTCTCGCCCACCGTCATGTGCGGAAAAAGCGCGTAATCCTGAAAGACCGTATTGACCGGGCGTTCATACGGAGGCAGTTTGGAAACGTCTTCGCCATAAAGAAAAATCTCGCCCGCCGTCGGACGATCAAAACCGGCAATCATTCGCAGGCAGGTTGTTTTGCCCGAACCGGACGGGCCGAGCATCGAGAAAAATTCCCCATCCCAAATTTTCAAATCAACGCCGTCAACCGCTCTGACCTCCCCGAAGTGCCGGCTGACGTTTTGGAAATAAACTGCAATTTCATTCATGCGCTGTCCTCAAGGAATAGAGTCCAGCCGCGCCAACTTGCGGCGCGGCTGGGGTGTTGATACAAGATTTACTGTCCGCCGACCACAGCCTGGAATTGTTTCACCCATTGATCGTAAGTGACACAATTGGATTGACCGTTGCCGCAATCTGCAATCGGGGTCTTCCAGAAGGAAATTTTATCGAAGGTGTCGTAGCCGTTTGCCTTGCATCCATCGGGGCCGAGCAGAGCGCTTGCGGTACAGCCCGCCGGCACAGCCGGATTCGATCCGAACCAGGAAGCCACATCGCCCTGAACCTTCGGATCAATCGAATGTTCCAGCCACAGATAAGCGCAGTTGGGATGCGGAGCGTGCACGTACATCATCGTCGTATCGGCCCAGCCGGTTGCGCCCTCTTCGGGAATCACGCTGTCAATTGGCTGTGGAGGGTTTGCGCTTTTCAACAGATTGACCTGATACGGCCAGGAAGCCGCCGCCACAAAACCGCCGTTGGTGAAGTCCTGAACCTGCGCGCTGTAGTCGCTCCAATACTTGCCGACGATTTGGCGCTGTTGTTTCAACAAGGCAATCGCCGCGTCGAACTGCGGCTGTGTTAATTCATACGGATCGGTGATGCCCAATTCGGGATTGTGATATTTCAAATACAAAGCCGCGTCCGCAATGTAGATCGGCCCCCCATACGCCTGTACGCGGCCCTTGTTCGGCAAGCCGTCCGGCAAATTCATCGGTTCGAAAATCACATTCCACGAGGTCGGCGGCGTCGGGAAAACCTTGGTGTTATACATCAGGACATTCGGACCCCATTGATAGGAAACGCCATAATGTTTTCCATTGACGGTATGCCACGGCGCGTTTTGCAAACGCGGATCCACATTCTTTGTGTACGACGGAATCTTGCTGATATCAATTTCCTGAACCGTCCCGCCATAGATCAGACGCAGGCTGGCGTCGCCGGAGGCGGTCACCAAATCGTAGCCGCCCTGATTCATCAGCGAGACCATTTCATCCGATGTGTTGGCAATCGTATCTTTAACTTTACAGCCCGTATCTTGCTCGAACTGGGTCACCCAATCATATTTCGGATCGTTGGCGCCGCGTTCGATATATCCAGCCCAGGCAATGATGTCCACCTCGCCCTCGCCTTTCAAAGCGGCTGGAGCGGTCGTGGCGGGAGATGATTGCGTTGCGGCGGGCGCTTGTGTTGCGGCCGGAGCCTGTGTAACGGCAGGCGCCTGAGTTGCTGTTCCCCCACAAGCTGTCAATGCAATGCTGGCCAAAGCCATCAAAGCCATGAATTTAAAAGCGAACTTGAAAGTCATTCTCTCTCCTTTATGGATGAATTACAAACTACAAACTCAGCTTATGTGAATGGAACGAAAAAAAATAGCGGCCTGCCTCCTTTCAAAAAATAAACTTGTGATTTTTACGACATACACATCCGGCCGGTTCAGAATTGCTACATTATAGCGGGTTCATTTCACTCGTCAATCAGTCATTTCCGATTCCGCACGCCGGCGCTTTTATTCCCTCATTCGCGCAAGGCGTCCTGCCGCTTCGCCGGCCAGCGTCACTTCTTGCACGGTATAATCGTGACAGCATATTCCACGGAGGCTCAAGTGAGTGACGCTCTTTTTCCTCTCAGCAATGAACACAAAATGATTCGCGATGCCGCACGCGATTTTGCAAGGAACGAAATCGCTCCCATCGCGGCGCAGTTCGACGAAAGCGGCGAGTTCCCATACGAAACCATCAAGAAGATGGGCGAGATGGGCTTCATGGGAATCGAAGTGCCGGAGCAGTACGGCGGGGCGGGCATGGACACGATGTCCTATGTGCTGGCGCTCGAAGAGATTTGCAAAGTGGACGCCTCACACGGCGTCATCATGTCGGTCAACAACTCGCTGTATTGTCATGGCATCATGAAATTTGGGACCGAAGAACAAAAACAAAAATTCCTGAAGCCGGTGGCTTCCGGTAAAGCCATCGGCGCGTATTCTCTGACCGAACCGATGTCCGGCTCGGACGCGGGGACAATGAAAAGCCGCGCCACGCGGGACGGCGATTTTTACGTTCTCAACGGGCGCAAATCCTGGGTCACGAGCGGGCCGGTTGCCGATTACGTTGTGGTTTTCATGATGACCGATCCTGCAAAGAAACAAAAGGGGATCAGCGCTTTTTTGATTGACGCCAAAAACACAACAGGATTCGTGCGCGGCAAGAAGGAACCCAAGCTTGGCATCCGCGCCTCCGCCACCAGCGAGTTGATTTTCGAAAACTGCCGCGTGCCTGTTGCGAATCGCCTCGGCGAAGAAGGCGAGGGCTTCAAAATCGCGATGGCCGTCCTGGATGCGGGCCGCATCGGAATCGGATCGCAGGCGCTGGGAATCGCCGAAGCGGCGTATGAGGCCAGCGTCGCTTACGCGCGTCAACGCGAGGCCTTCGGCCAGAAGATCGGCGAGTTTCAGGGAACGGGATTCAAGATCGCCGACATGAAGACGCGCATCGAAGCGGCGCGCCTTTTGATTTACAACGCCGCCGCCGCCAAGGAACGATCCAAGACGACCGGCGAGCGTTACACGCTTCAATCTTCCATGGCGAAATTGTTCGCATCCGAGACGGCGATGTTCTGCGCCCACGCCGCAGTGCAAATCCACGGCGGAATGGGATACAGCAAGGAATTGCCGGTGGAGCGTTATTTCCGCGATGCGAAGATCACCGAAATCTACGAAGGCACCAGCGAAATTCAGCGGCTTGTCATCAGCCGCGCCGAATTGGGACTGAAATAGCTCCCGAATGTTCCTTCTGACATTCTGATTTTCGAACGCAGGCGCACGCGGACGGGCGTGCATGTTTCTGAAAATCCGCCGCCCGCGATCCAGCCGCGGCGTCAGCATCCGTTTGCATTCTGTTTGAAACGCAAAACAAACCAACAACTGGAAAGAAGAAGTTATGAAAGCCGTTTTGTTTCATCAACATGGCGGGCCTGAAGTTTTGGAATACGCCGATTTTCCAACGCCGGAGCCAAAAGCGGGAGAAGTTCTGGTGCGATTGCGCGCCGCGGCGCTCAACCGCGTTGACGTTACCGTCCGCAACGGCTGGCCCGGATTGAAGCTTGAGCTTCCGCACATCAACGGCGCGGACGGCGCGGGCGAAGTCGCCGCGCTGGGCGAAGGCGTGAGCGATTTTCAAGTCGGCGATCGGGTGGTAATCAATGCCAACATCGGCTGCGGCAAATGCGATTATTGTCTCTCCGGCTGGGACAACATGTGCCGCGAATGGCATTTGCTCGGCGAGACCCTGCGCGGTACGTACGCGGAATATGTCAGTCTTCCGGCGCGCCAGCTTTATAAATTGCCGGACGGTTTCGATTTCCATGCCGCCGCGGCCGCCGCGCTGGTTTTTCAAACCGCATGGCATTCGCTTATTACGCGCGGGAATCTGCGCGCGGGCGAAACAGTGTTAATTGTCGGCGCGAGCGGAGGCGTGAACACCGCCAGCGTGCAGGTCGCTAGATTGAGCGGTGCCCGTGTCATCGTCGTGGGTTCAGGCGCGAAGAAATTGGAGCTGGCAAAATCGCTCGGGGCTGATGTCGTCATTGACCGGTCGAACGAAGAAGATTGGTCCAAGGCTGTTTTCATCGCAACCGAAAAACGCGGCGTGGATGTCGTGGTGGACAACGTCGGCACAACGTTCATGTCCAGTCTGCGCGCCTTGCGAAAAGGCGGACGCTTGTTGACCGTTGGCAACACCGGCGGTCCTAAATTTGAAATTGACAATCGTTTTATCTTTGCCAAACATCTTTCGATCATCGGCTCGACCATGAGTCACTTGAAGGATTTCAAAACAGCGATGGACCTGGTTATAGCCGGAAAGTTGAAGCCTGTAATGGACATGACCTTCCCGCTCAAGGAGGCGGCGAAGGCTCAAGAACGGCTTGGACGAGGCGAACAACTTGGAAAGATCACCCTCGATATTGGATAAGGAATGAAGAAACAAATTCCCTGGTTTGAAATTATTTTAGCGGTGGCGTTCCTCAGCATGCAATTGTACGCAGCGTTTGCCAACGGTTATGACATGGCGAACAACTGGTTCATCCGGGATGACGCTTATTATTATTTCAAAGTCGCTCAGAATATCAGCCTCGGACGCGGCATCACCTTCGACGGCATTCATCCGACCAACGGCTTCCATCCATTGTGGCTGTTGGTTTGTATTCCGATTTTCGCGCTGGCGCGTTTTGACCTGATCATTCCATTGCGCGTGGTATTGATCGTGATGAGTCTTTTCAGCCTCGGCACCGCGCTCCTGTTATATCGGATGCTTAAGGATGTTCTTTCGCCTGTCGTGGGGATGCTCGCGGCAATCGTTTGGACGTTCAGCGGATACATCCAGGCCGTCTTTTACAATTCGGGGATGGAATCGGGCATTGCTCTTTTCTGCTTGTCGTTGTTATTGTATGCGTTGTATAAGTTCGAAAAAGGAAGGAATGACCAACGGCCAACGCTCCGGCAAATTGCGTGGCTCGGTATTCTCGCAATTCTGACCACGCTGAGCCGCCTCGATTTGATCTTCTTCTGCGCGATCGTTGGGTTCTGGATCGTCTTCCGCGATTCGCCGATCCGCTATTTTATCTTGATGGATGTCCCGCTGATCTATGCGTCCACATTATTCGTCTTCGCCTGGCGGCTGGGCTTCTCGTCATATTATGACAGCGCCAATTCCGCCGTGCTCATGGTGGTCGCGGGACTGCTTATCAAAATACCGGTCTATTATCTTTTCGGGCTGTATCAGAATCCCGCCGCGTGGAGGCCAAAACTTTTGCTGAAGAATGCGGTTCTTGCGGGGATGGTCAGCGGCGCGGCGTTATCCGGAATCATGATCGCCGCCCAATCGTTGACGTTGATCCCGGCCGTCTCACGCGTCGTTCTCGCGATGGATGCGCTCGTGTGCAGCGGAGCGATCCTCGCCGTCCGTTTCGCCGCTTATGGACTCCGCTCATCGTCCCGCTCGCCAGCGGATATTCCGCCGCTTGAATTTTTCAAACTCCACTGGCAGGACTGGCTGAAGGAGGGTACGGTCTACTATGGGATTTTGGGCGGCGTTCTGGGCCTTTACATGCTCTGGAACAAAATCGCCTTCGGCACGTTCAGCCCGGTCAGCGGGCAAATCAAACGCTGGTGGGGCTCATATGCTGTCAACGCTTTTGGCGGCGCGCCAAGAGACTTCCTTTCTTTTTTCATGATCAATCCGGCAACGGATGCAACTACCCAATTCAACAGCTGGACGCCGTTTACTTCCGCTCTGGACGCCGCAAGCAAAATGATCGCGGTTTATTTTTCGAGAACGCATTTTGCAGACTTGCGGCCGGCCATCTATGTGCTTCTCCTTGGATTTGTCGCATTAATTTTTTGCGGGCTGATTCTCCTCCACAGAAGGCGCGGCGTTCGGGCCGTGGTATTGACCGGCCTGCCTCTCCTTTTCATCGGCAGTTGGATTCAGATTCTCTCTTACAGCACCACCGGTTACGTATCGCCCAAAGAATGGTATTGGCTGACGGAAATATTGACGTTGATCACGGCGGGGGCGCTGGCGCTGGATATGATATTCAATCCGTTGTTTAAGAAATGGGTCACGGCGCAGGTCATCGCCGCGGGGGCGGTTGTCGTCTTTGGGGCTTACCTGGCATGGAATTACTGGAGCGTGGTGCATTCACAATTAACCTATCAACCCCTCAAGCCCGGAACGCCATATATGGTAGCGGCCGGCTATCTGGAAGCGCGCACCGCGCCGGGGGATGTCATCGGAATGACGGGCGGCGGCAATGTGGCCTACTTCATTCACGACCGAACCATCGTCAACATGGACGGCCTGATCAACAGTTATACCTATTTTCAGGATTTGAAAAACGGCACAGCCTCCAATTATCTGTATCAGACAGGAATGCGATACGTCTTTGCCAACCCCGGCTTGCTCGAGAGCAGTCCATACCGGGGGCAATATACGAATCGTTTGAAGATCATTGACACCAGCTGGGGCGGCAAATATCTGATGCAGTTCCTGCCGGAGCCCGATCAATGATGTCGTTTTATCGTGATCCGCTTTGAATCACAATCATATGTCGAGGCGCAAATGCGCAGAAGATTGCCTTTTCCACTCACCCTCCTGTTTTTACTGATCCTATTGATCACGGGCTTGCAAGCCGTCCGCCTAATCACAAGCATAGCGTGGCGCAACACCCTGGAATTGTACGCCCCCAATCCGGGGCCATTTTACATCGGCGCAAGCGGTGCCTTTTGGCTGTTGACGGGGTTATTCCTGTTGTGGAGCATCTGGAGCGGAGCGCGCTGGAACCGGGCCGCGATCCTGCTCGCTTCGGGCTTATATGCGGCCTGGGTCTGGGCGGACCGGCTCTTCGTCCAGGCGCAGATGCGGGCAAATTGGCCGTTCGATCTGGCAGTCACCATTCTCCTATTGGCTTATACAGCCGCTGTTGTTCTCGATCCGCGCAACAGAATCTACTTTGAAAGAGAGGCTTATGAACGAAAATCCAAAAATCCACCGTCTGCATGAGATGCGGGCAAAATCGCGGCTTGGCGGAGGCGAAGCGCGCATCGAAGCGCAACACCAAAAAGGCCGCCTCACGGCGCGTGAACGGATTGATCTTTTGCTCGATAAAGGTTCGTTCCGTGAAGTGGACGCCTTCGTTGAACATCGCACCCATGATTTTGGACTCGAAGATCAAAAATATTTAGGCGATTCGGTCGTCACCGGCTGGGGGACTATTGAAGGCCGCCTCGTTTATGTTTTTTCGCAAGACTTCACCGTGTTCGGCGGGTCGCTGGGCGAAGTCCACGCCGCGAAGATTTGCAAGATCATGGATATGGCAACGAAAACGGGCGCGCCCGTGATTGGGTTGAACGACTCGGGCGGGGCGCGCATTCAAGAGGGCGTGGTGTCGCTCGGCGGTTATGCCGATATTTTCCTGCGCAACACGCTCGCATCCGGAGTCATTCCACAACTCAGCGCCATCATGGGACCCTGCGCGGGCGGCGCGGTCTATTCGCCCGCGCTGACCGATTTTATTTTCATGGTTCGAAATTCATCTTACATGTTTGTGACCGGCCCGGATGTGGTCAAAGCCGTAACCCATGAGGATGTTTCGTTTGAAGATTTGGGCGGCGCCAGCGTCCATGCGGAGAAATCGGGCGTGTGTCATATCGTAGGCGACAGTGAAGCCGATACGTTGTTCCTGATGCGCAAATTGCTGGGCTATCTGCCGCAAAACAATATGGAAGATCCGCCGTTCGTTCAGACGGGAGATGATCCGTTCCGCATGGAAGAAGAACTGGAATCCATCATTCCCGATGCGCCGGATAAGCCATACGACATCAAAGATGTGATTCGATTGATTTTTGACAACGGACAATTCTTTGAGATCCACGAAAATTATGCGATGAATGTGGTCGTCGGCTTTGCGCGCCTCGGCGGACATTCGGTTGGAATCATTGCCAATCAGCCTGCGGTATTGGCGGGCGTGCTGGATATTGACGCCAGCGAAAAAGCGGCGCGCTTCGTACGCTTCTGCGATTCGTTCAACATCCCAATCGTTACGTTTGAAGATGTGCCCGGTTTCATGCCCGGAACGAATCAGGAACATCACGGCATCATCCGCTCGGGCGCAAAACTTTTGTACGCCTATTGCGAAGCGACCGTTCCCAAGCTGACCGTCATCACGCGCAAAGCCTATGGCGGCGCGTACTGCGTCATGTCCTCCAAGCACATTCGCGGCGACGTGAATTTTGCGTGGCCCGGCGCGGAGATCGCGGTCATGGGGCCCGACGGCGCGGTGAACATCATCTTCCGCAAGGAGATCGAAAGCGCCAAAGACCCGCTCAAGCGCAAAGCCGAACTGGTTGCGGAGTATCGTGAGAAGTTTGCCAATCCATTCGTTGCGGCTCAACGCGGCTTCATAGATGATGTGATCGAACCGAAAGAGACGCGTCCGCGCTTGATCAATGCGCTGGAAATGCTGCAAAACAAACGATTGACCAATCCGCCAAAGAAGCACGGAAATATTCCGCTTTAGCGAGGAGCAAACTCATGTTCAAGAAAATCTTAGTGGCAAACCGCGGCGAGATTGCTGTCCGCATCTTGCGCGCCTGCCGCGAACTAGGAATTCCAACGGTGGCCGTTTTTTCGGAAGCGGATCGCAACGCGCTTCACGTTCGTTATGCAGACGAGGCTTACTTGCTCGGCCCTGCCCCATCGCGCGAATCCTATCTGCGCGGGGATAAGATCATTGACATTGCGCGCAAATGCGGCGCGGATGCCATCCACCCCGGCTACGGATTTTTGGCGGAGCGCGAAGCGTTCGCCGCCGCCTGCATCGAGGCGGGGATTACATTCATCGGACCGAAACCGTCCGCCATCGCCGCCATGGGCGACAAGATGACGGCGCGCAACACGGTTATGGCGGCGGGCGTGCCGGTGGTGCCCGGCACGGAGGGCAAAGGCAGCATGACCGACGAAGAAATCCTTGCCATGGCTCCGAAGATCGGCTTTCCTCTGCTGATCAAAGCCTCGGCGGGCGGAGGCGGAAAGGGCATGAGGGAAGTGACCTCGCTCGAAGAAATGCCGGCCCTGCTCGCGTCGGCGCGGCGCGAAGCGGAATCCGCTTTCGGCGACGGGAATGTTTATCTCGAAAAATTGGTCGAAGGCGCGCGCCATATCGAAATCCAAATCCTGGCCGATCAGCATGGCAATGTAATTTATCTTGGCGAACGCGACTGCTCCATTCAGCGCCGCCATCAAAAGTTGATCGAAGAAGCGCCGTCACCGTTTATGGACGAAGAACTGCGGCGCAAGATGGGCGCAGTGGCGGTGAAAGCCGCACAGTCTGTGGAATATGTCAACGCTGGAACGATCGAGTTTCTGGTGGACAAGGACAGGAATTTTTATTTCCTCGAGATGAACACGCGCCTGCAGGTGGAACATCCCGTCACGGAACTGGTGACCGGCATTGACATTGTCGCCGAGCAAATCCGCATCGCGCGTGGACGCCAATTGAGTTACAAGCAGGAGGACATTCATCTGCGCGGCCACGCCATCGAATGCCGCATCAACGCCGAGGATCCGTATAACGGCTTCCTGCCCTCGACCGGACGCGTCACATTGAGCATCGTCCCCACCGGGCCCGGCGTCCGCGTAGACACAAGCGTATATTCCGGCATCGAGATCACGCCGTTCTACGATCCAATGATCGCAAAGCTGATTGTGTGGGGCGAGACGCGCGGCCAGGCCATTTTGCGAATGCGGCGCGCCCTCGAAGAATATCGCATCGTTGGCGTGCGGACGAACATCCCCTTCCACCAAACGATGATGGACTCGCCCCGCTTCATGGGCGGACAATACGACACGCGCTTCGTCGAGGAACGCTTCTCGATGCCCGAACCGGATGAAGAACGCGTGGCGCATCATCCGGAAATTGCCGCGGCGTTTGCCACGCTGGTTGCGCATCACAAGGCACAGCGTTCGGCGGAATTTGTCATGCGCAATGAACGCGACACCAGCAACTGGAAATGGGTGGGACGCTGGGAACGCCTGCACAGATAATGGGTGACCTATGAAATATGTAACCACAATTGACGATAAAGAATTCACGATCGAGATCATTGACGAACAGCATATCAGCATTGACGGCAAAACGATGGAAGTGGATTTCCAGTCCATCAGCGGCCAGCCCATTTATTCGATGGTGATAGATGGAAAGTCGTACGAAGCGTACGTCTACGAAGGCGAAGACGATTGGCAGGTGCTTTTGCTGGGGCGACATTACCCGATCAAAGTCGAGGATGAACGCGAGAAGCGGTTGAAATCGGCGGGAGGGGCCAAAGCGCAGGCAGGCGGCGAATTCCAATTGAAATCGCCGATGCCGGGTCTGGTCGTCGCCGTGCCGGTTGAAGAAGGACAGCAGGTCGAGAAGGGGCAGGTGCTTGTTATTCTTGAATCGATGAAAATGCAAAATGAGTTGAAATCGCCGCGCGCCGGCAAAGTGGGACGCATCAAGGTCAAGGCCGGAGAAAGCGTGGAACAGAGACAGACGTTGTTAAGTGTAATGTAAGCAAAACGCAGGGAGCAAAGCAAGATGTGAAGAAGAAAAGTACGCTTGTGAAATGAGCGATTCGAATCAGGAAACCGAAGTAAAGTTTTATGTCTGCAAGCCGCAAGATATTGAAATGCGCCTCCGGCCCCCTTCGCCCTTCGGGCGCCTCCCCCCAATCCGCAACAAAACTTTTCAAAAGTTATTGTCATTTTATTCCCGGATTTGGGGGAGGCTGGGAGCAGGCTTGATTCAGCCGCGCGTCCATGAACTCAATTTACGCTTCGACAATTCCAACGGCGACTTCCAGCGCGAGGGCCGCGTCCTGCGCTTGCGCCGCGATCATGCCGTCCGATTGACTTACAAGGACAACAGCAGGGTATTGGACGGCATGATCGCGGCGCAAGCGCAGGACGCGGCCCTCGCGCTGGAAGTCGCCGTTGGAATTGTCGAAGCGTAAATTGAGTTCATGGACGCGCGGCTGAATCAAGCCTGCT
>JBHORD010000095.1:0-5861 GCA_042408355.1 Anaerolineales bacterium | reverse complement strand
GGAATATTGAGATGACGGCATCCGGTTCCACCTCGACGGTTCTATTGCCATTGCGGCGATATTGTTTGAACGGCATTCCTGCCAGCGCATCACTGATGATATTTTTACAGCGATAGACTGTTGCAATCGTCTGCGATGAATAAACCGAGACGTGTTCGCCCGATTGTGTTCGGCGGCCATGCCACGGTTCATAACCCGCATAGATCGGGTTATTCGGGTCCGGCACGATGTTAGTCTTTGGGTTCTTCAGCAAATTTCTCAGTAATGGCATTTTGAGCCTTCTCGTTTTCACGCAAATATGCAAAAATGATTATGGCGATTCCCGCGGCAATCCATGCGGCAGGAATGCTGAACAACATCACACCGCGCACGATCAATACAGCGCCAATTACCAGAAGGACATCGTCGAGATACAAATTCAGCCATTGTTTCATGCGTATGACCTGAAAACATTCACCAACGGCCCGCTCATGGCGCACAGCCGTTCGGGATGTGGAACGGAATTGCGGCAATCCTCCACCCACGGGCGGAGATGGAAATCGAGCGGGAAGTCCCATTGCGGAATAGATTTCTCGATGGGATGACAATATTTTTGCGCGCCCTGATAGCAATCCATGCCGCATAAAATGACCGGATCACAGCCCAGCCAGAGTGCGAACCATGCCGCCGTGTTGGATGAATAAAAACCAGTCCACACATTCGAGACATCGAATTCCACATCGCTGGTCGGATTGGGACTGACTCGAATCGCCTTATGCTCGACGACTGCACGCAAAAGGAATGGATCGGATTCGGGCTGGTCGTTGTACACCATGAAATCGGGTTTGCAAAAATGGAGCGCATGATAGTTGACCGCTATCAAAACGCAATCCTTCGGCAATCGCTTTAGATCATCAGGCAGACTCGGACCGCCGCCCAACACAGCCGCGGCGCGTCCTGCAAAGCGATCCTTGTATGCCGATAATTTCTCTTTCATTCGCTGGCCGCCTTATCTTCGAACGGAACTGGTTCATGCCCCAACGAACGGACTTGTTTCACCAATCGCGCCGCCCAATCTTTCCAGCGATTCAATTCGCTTTCCAATTGGACAACCTTGGCTTCGAGCATGCCAACGCGGTCGAGCAGGTTGTTGACCTGGTTCGCCCACTTGTCCGCGGCCTCGGCGTGGACATTTTCGGTGTCGGCATCGAGTTTCGATTCTTCCTTTTTATTTTTTCTAAAATTCAAAATGATGGCAATGACGCCGGGCATTGCGGCAAACATTGCGGCAACGACGATGTCCAGATTGAAATCAGCCATGTTCATATCTATGGTCTCCAATCGGTGTAGTAAACACCGTTCAAAAAAAGCGCAATATAATAACCATTGCCGTCTTCGCCCCAGTAATTCGCCCCATTCTGAATGATTCGCACCAATGGGATGGTCGTTCCGGGATAAAAATATCCGACCGCGACATTGTTCACACCATCGCTCGGGCGAATGGATAAATATTTTCCTGCGCCGCGGTTGCTGACAATCACATTAGTAACTGTCGGCGTGGAAGTCGCAGGGATCGGTGTAACTGTTACCGTCGGAGACGGAATCGGCGTGAATGTCGGTGTGATAGTGACAACCGGCTCACTCATCCACGGGATTTGCGTCTCACCAATTTTTCGATATAACCAATTTGGATCAATAGCCAACATCGTCGGACCTTTATCAACCTGAAAGCCTGAATCTGGATCAAACAGCGGCATGATCCATAAAAGCGGATGTCCGCCATAGGATGCGTAAAGCCGCTGGTTCAGCCATGCGATATTTCGATATTGCTCATAATCCGCGCTTTGCGGAATGGCAACGATGTAGGCATACGTTTTTCCGCTCAATACACCATAGCCCGAAACACAAACCTGATTGCGATTTGACGTGTCTTCGCTGGTGGCTATCACACGCGGCCATACAACACGTTCATCGGTAGAATAACCATCCCGCGATAAATAAACCGTTCCAACGCTCTGCGCCGCCCACGTCCACGATTTCATCGAATTGACATTCAGTGATTTGATGTAATCAATTTCGGTTTTACCGAGCATTACCCAACTGGTTTGCCCGCCCGGATAAACGTTGGCAATGGCAAATGAGCCATTATCGGGGACACCCATCTCATCACGGGATTTCATCTCATAGATCGTGCAAGTAGTCGGCTTTGCCGTAGGAGTAGCTAAAATAATTGGTTCTACATTCCGAGCGGGAACGCAAGCCGCAGAACTGATAATGAATAGAACAATAAGCGCCAAACGTTTCATGCTTTCCCTAGCCATCTGAATCCAAAATGAATCGCCACCGAACGTTGCCCATCGGCATTTTCGCCGCTGGGAGCGTTCATGATTTTTGGCTGACCATCCGCACCTTCGATGACCATCGTCGTCGAGCCGCCGCCATCCGCCATCACAGCCAGATCACAGCCGAGATCAAGCATCACCTGAGTGGTCTCGTCGAACGTCATGCCGACCTTCGAGTAATAATCCTGCCCATCTGCGCAAAGCAGATAGACTCTTGTCTGCGCTTTGTTCACGCCCAGCGCAGTGCGCGCCCGGATGTCGGATGATGACTTATCGTTCGGTTGTTTCTGCCCGTCGAACACCAACAGATTCGGAAAACCGCAGGCGTCCCAAATTCTGGCGGGCTTATCCAATGAAAACTTTTTATCTGGCGAAATAAATAATGTCTGCTCGTTTCCGAGTTTGCCAAACGTCCACCCTTTCGATGCCGCAAAACCGGTAATCTCTGTAATATATGACTTCCCCTTGCGCGTGGTTATAAAACCATCCAAACCATTGATTGCAATCTGCAATTTGTTTGCCGCAAGGAAATGCGTCGTGGATGCAACCGCCACGCCCTGATCGATCCAAATATCGAACTTGCTGATGTCCAAATCAATGACGTGATAAGTGACTTCGCGCGCATATTCCCCGCTGATTTGTTTTTTGACTTTTTTATAGATGGCGTCGCCGTTGAATAGGCTTTGCATCTCGACGACGCGCGTATCAGACTCCGGCGTTGGCGGCGTTGGCGGTTCTGGCTCCGTCGAAGGGTCTGACGGCGGCTCCGCTGGCGCGGCCTTGCAATATTTCGCGCAGAAATCATCCAGCGTTCCCTCGAACGTCTCGCCGGTATCGAACGTCACATGAACGTTATTGCGCGCTGATTGTGATCCAAACTGCGGCATGGATTTCAATGCCGCCCACCAGTCTGAAATTTTATACGCCCAATCCATTCCCCACCATGAAACGCCCTTGCAAGATTTATGCGCTTGCGTCTCGAATGCAGTCATTTGATCTGCTGTGCATGTTCCACCATCACCGTTGTATGCGCGTCCAACGGGAATAATCGGCTTATCGGTAAATGATTTCCATTGTGTCAACGATTTTGATAATTGCTCTACCGCGCCGGTACTGCCCTGCCAATAGATCATCGGCATGGCATAATCGCAAAATTGCATGAATGCCGTTGCCATCGAAATAGGATGCCATTCCGAGCCGGTCGGACTGAACCAATACGCCCAACTGCAAAACGCAGTCGGAACGCTGCAAGCCGCTTTGAACGCAGTCAACATTGTTTTCGCATGAATAGCCGCGTCCGGCGTTTCATAATTGCTCTCGACATCGAAAATATAACCATCGAGACCAAACGTTTGCACCTGCTTTATAGCAATCTGCGCTTCTCCCTGCGGATTGTTACCATAACAAAATCCCCACCCGACTACGGCGATACCGCGTGCGTGCAATTCATTGACCAATGTGCTCGTCAAGTTGTAAGGAAAAGCCATTGGTCCATCCGCGGCTTTGATATAAACCGATTGAAATCCCGCGCCTTGCAGCAAATCAGCAATCGCCTTCGGATCGCCATGCGCAATCGAAGGAACCTGCCAGATAAAAATAGCCTTTGATTCAAACGGATGGTTCTTCAAGCATTCTCCACAAAACAAAAAGCCCGACTCTCATATAGAGAGTCGGGCGCATCAACCGACAACGGCGTCCCGGATGAAACCAGGACTGCGATCAATTTTCTATTATTTTAGCACAAATTTTCAGAATATGCAAAACAAAAAAACGTAAAAAATGGTGTCATTGTTCCGGTGCGCATTTCACATACCCCAATCGGGACCGAGAATATTCGATAAATCCTGCGAATTGGAATATTGCATCGCCCGCGACATGGCAAGCACCCAGGCGACCGTTAAATCAATTCGTTTGGTACGGTCTGTGCTTCTACCCTTCGACTCCTTGACATATTTGATCTGTGCATTGCCGTTTTTATGGATGGACGTATTACCAAAACACCAGCGCGCCACAGGATGCGGCTCATGCGTCAACGCCGGAAGCTGAACCGACTGCCCGTTCTCCGTGATGACTGTTCGTTTTTGCCGCAGCAATATATCAAGGTAATTCATCGGGTCGGTCAAATACTGATAACTCTGCATATAACCCGGCACTTCCGCCACATTGACGCCCTCGTCCTGCAATTCAGTGATCAACATTCTCGCAAATGATGGATCAGCGATGAATTCCTTGACGCGATAGAGCCGATGACAATCCAGAATATGGTCGCGGATTTTCGTGTGATCTATTACGTTACCCTCGGTTGCATACAGCCAACCATCCGCCGCCCATTGGTCATACGGCACGTGATCTGTGCGCACGCGCTCGCGCATGGTATCGGCGGGAATCCAACAATCCCAAATCACGCGCCAATCGTCTAGATCGGGTTTCCCCTCGGGGCCGGGCTGGGGCGGAAATACCATGCAGATTGCAGAGAGATCGGTAGTAGTCGAGAAGTCGCCACCCATATAGCATTCATATCCGAGCAGATCGGCACGCGTCCAGTCGGTCGCACTAGTGGCATCGAATAGGTCGAGTGGGAGCCAGGTGGTTAGTTTGGTTGTCACCCATTGATTGAGATTCAGCCAGCGGAACGTCCGCTCATCCGCAGGCGATAGTTTTGCCTCGTCAGCCAATTGCCGCAAATCCTCGACCTGCAAATTATAGCCGAGAGAAGGATTAGCAAGCGCCCAATTTTTTTCATTATAAATATCCTCACCATCGTAGCTATAAATAACCGGATACCATGATGGAATGTCTTTCTCTGGATGAATACCGCGCCGCGCCTGGATGATAGTCTGCGCCTTCTCATGAACCTCCCACCCAATGGAGACGCGGTCGGGGTCATCACCCGCAGTGGTGATGACCCACAACAACGGTTGACGCCGAGCGAGAAACGAGCCTTTAGTCATCGTATCCCACAGGTCGCGGTTAGGCTGGACATGCAGTTCGTCGAACAAAACAATGGATGGACGATAACCATGCTTTGTAAATGATTCACTGCTCAAAACTTTGTAGGTCGTGCCGGTGATTGTATTCTCGATCAATTTATAGCTATCACGGATTTTCACCTTCCCCGTATCCACCAGCCGTTTGAGCGTCGGTTCCTGCATGATCATTTCGACAGCGGTATCGAAAATGATGGACGCCTGCATTCGATCCCCGGCGCATCCATACATTTCCCCATTGGGTTCCAGTTTGTTGAATATATGATAATTCGCAATGGCGCTGAGTAGTTCGCTCTTGCCATTTTTTTTGGGGACCTCGATATAGACATACCGATATCGGCGCAAGCCGCGCTCATTGAGCGTCCCGAATACATCACGGACAATTTGATTTTCCCACGGCCACAACTCGAACGGTTGTCCGTGAAAATCGCCTGTATGTTTCAGAAGTTTTATAAAACGAGTAGCGCGGTCTGCAAGCTGTTCGTCGAACATTTATTCAATAATTTCATCCATTTCGCTCTTGGGCGTCTCTGGCGGTTTTTCTGGCGGCGGC
>JBHORD010000093.1:0-9320 GCA_042408355.1 Anaerolineales bacterium | reverse complement strand
TGATGTGAACCTGACGGTGGAGTTGATCGTGCCGGTGGCGCTGGAGCAAGGCTCGAAGTTCGCCATTCGCGAAGGCGGCCTCACCGTCGGCGCCGGCGTCGTTACAAAAATCCTGGAATGAGATATGGCAAAGCAAAAGATCCGCATCCGCCTCAAGGCTTATGATCACCGTGTTCTCGATCAATCCGCTAAGCGGATTGTAGAAACTGCCGAACGTTCTGGCGCTCATGTTGTTGGCCCTGTACCCTTGCCAACCAAGATAGAACGCTTTACAATACGGCGCTCGACTTTCATAGATAAAGACTCTCATGAGCACTACGAAATCAGAACGCATAATCGTTTGATTGATGTTCTGGATCCAGACTCAAAGACAATTGACATGCTGATGCGTCTCAATTTGCCTGCGGGTGTGGATATTGAAATCAAGATTTAGTTGATGGAGAGTTAAAGTAGAGAGCGGCGCTTTGCAATTCTCTACTTTCTAACAGATGTTACGCAGTTCCCTCTAGAGCGGCATTTATGTCGCCTGAAAAGACGAAATGAATCTCGCTCGACTGCGTAAGATAAGTTTCTAATTTCGGCAGCGCAAGAACGGCTTTGTTCGGGACTACAAAATACGGCATGCCCCGCCAAACTGTTTGACTGCGTTGCACGGAGATGATGCAGACCAAGCCCGGTCTGACAGTCTCGCAAAATTCTTGAAGGAGAAAAACTGATCATGTTAAAAGGGCTGATTGGCAAGAAGATCGGCATGACCCAGATCTTCGATGATCAAGGCGTCGCGTATCCTGTGACGCTCATCGAAGCTGGGCCATGTTACGTTACCCAGATACGCAAACCGGAGAAGGAAGGTTACTCCGCCGTACAGCTGGGCTTTGGGGAGGTTCATCCCAAACGCCTCAGCAACGGCGAGCTGGGACACTTGAATGCAAACAAGATTCCTCCGTTGCGCTTCTTACGCGAGTTCCGCATAAAGACGCCCGACCTGAACATCGGCGATAAGCTGACTGTTGAAGTTTTTACGGTTGGTGAGCGCGTGGATGTGGTGGGCATCAGCAAGGGCAAGGGATTTGCCGGCGTGGTCAAACGTCACCATTTCCATGGAATGAACGCAACACACGGGACCTCGGACCGGAACCGCGCGCCAGGCTCGAACTCGTCTGGTACGACTCCAGGGCGCGTCTATCGCGGTTCGCGCCGCGCCGGTCACATGGGCATGGATCGGGTCACTTCGCAGAATCTCAAGGTTGTGATGGTGGACGCGGAACGCAACCTGATCGCTTTGCACGGCGCTGTCCCTGGCGGAAAAGGCAGTCTCGTTGTATTGAAAGAGACGCGCAAGCAATAGGCGCCGAGGAAACAGGAAGATAGCTATGATAGTAGACGTTCTCAACATGCAAGGCGAGAAGATCAAGCAGGTGGATTTGCCCGCCTCGGTCTTCGAAGCGAAGGTGAACATAGACCTGATGCATCAGGCTTTCCAGCGTCAGATGGCGAATGCGCGCCTCGGCACGCATCAAACCAAAGTGCGCGCGGAAGTTGCCGGCGGCGGCGCCAAGCCGTGGAAACAAAAAGGCACGGGCCGCGCCCGCCAAGGGTCCACGATTTCTGCTCAGTGGGTTGGCGGCGGACGAATCCACACGCCGCACCCTCGCAAGTATACGCAAGCCATGCCGAAGAAAATGCGTCAGGCCGCGTTGCGTTCGGCGTTATCGGCCAAGGCCGCTGATTCCGAAATCGTTGTTGTTGACGAATTCAAGTTCGACGATCTCAAAACAAAGGTGATGGCGGCCGCTTTGAATTCATTGGTTGGCGAATCGAGCGCCCTGGTGCTGATGCCTGCCAAGGATGAGGCATACGAAAAAGCAACCCGCGTGGCGAACAACCTCCCGGATGCAAAAATCATGCTGGCCTCTTACGTCAACATCCGCGACTTGCTTGGTTATCAAAAGGTCATATTGCCGCTCAAAGCGCTCGATGTTTTGTCGGCGCATTTGGGGAAGGAGTAAGCCATGACGACGATCTATGATGTCCTTCGCCGTCCGTTGGTGACCGAGAAATCCAGTTATCAATCGGGCAAACTTGGCCAGTATACGTTCGAGGTTGCTAAAGATGCGACGCGTACGTTGGTAAAAGATGCGATTGAGACCATGTTCGATGTAAAAGTTACGCGCGTGAATATTTTGAACGCACCCGCCAAACGCGGACGCCGCGCAAAATCGCGCCGCCTCCTCGTCCGCAAACCCGGATTTAAGAAGGCGATCGTTACTCTTGCCGAGGGACAAACCCTCGAGATCTTTGAAGGGGTGAAGTGATGGCCGTCAAGAAATATAAACCCACGACTCCCGGTCAGCGCGGGATGACGGGTTACACTTTTGAAGAAATTACCAAGGCCGCTCCCGAACGGTCGCTGACTATTTCGCTTGGCCGTCATGGCGGGCGCAATGTTTATGGACGCGTTACCGTTCGACATCGCGGCGGAGGCAATCGCCGCCTCGTGCGCGTGGTGGATTTCAAACGTGAGAAGCATGGCATTCCTGCCAAAGTGGCCGCGATTGAATATGATCCGAACCGCACGGCGCGCCTGGCTCTACTGCATTATGCAGACGGTGAAAAGCGTTATATTGTGGCGCCGCTCGACTTAAAAGTCGGCGATGTGCTGATGTCGGGGCCTAATGCGGAAATCCGTGTAGGTAATTGCCTTCCCATTGCCAACATTCCGGTTGGTACGCTCATTCACAACATCGAGTTGAAGGAGGGGCGCGGCGGACAAATCGTTCGTTCGGCGGGCAGTGCGGCTCAACTTCTCGGTAAAGAAGGCGATTTCGCTCAAATTCGTTTGCCGTCTGGCGAGGTGCGTTTGGTTCGTCAAGTTTGTTATGCAACCATTGGCACAGTCGGCAATCTCGATCACAGCAATATCAAGCTGGGCAAGGCTGGACGTAACCGCCATAAGGGTATTCGTCCGACAGTGCGCGGCTCGGCAATGAGTCCGCGTGATCACCCGCACGGCGGCGGTGAGGGGCGCCAGCCGATCGGCATCCCGGGGCCGAAGTCGCCGTGGGGCAAGCCGACGCTGGGTTATAAAACTCGCCGCAACAAGAAGAGCGATCAGTATATTTTGCGCCGTCGAAGCAAGACGAACCGCTAGGCGTTGAGAGTAAGAGGTATTTATGTCTCGTTCATTGAAAAAAGGTCCGTACGTTCAACCGAAATTGCTCAAGCGGATTGAGATGATGAATCAGAAAGGCGAAAAGAAAGTGATTCGCACGTGGAGCCGCGCCAGCATGATTTTCCCGCAGATGGTTGGGCACACGATTGCCGTTCACGATGGGCGTCGTCATGTTCCGATTTACATCACGGAAAATATGGTAGGGCACCGTCTCGGTGAATTTGCGCCCACGCGCACATTCCGCAGTCATGCCGCCGCGGCCGAAAAAGCAACAGCGGCTCCGGCGGGAGGAGAGTCTAAATCATGACGCACGATATTCGCGCTGAATTAAACTATTTGCCTCAATCTGCGCAAAAGGTGCGTCTCGTTTTGGATTCGGTGCGCGGCAAAAGCGCCAATGAGGCACTGGACACTTTGCGTTTTGTCAACCGACGAGCCGGCGGCCCCGTGCTCAAGCTGTTGAAATCTGCAATTGCGAATGCGGAAGAGAATTTCGGTGTGAGCCGCGATGATCTTTATGTTGCGCAAATCTACGCCAACGAAGCGCCCACTCGCAAATGGCGCCGCTTTGGAGCGCGCGGCCGTTTCAAGCCGATTCTGCGCCGTCAGTCGCACATCACCGTTGTTCTGCGCGAGCGCGGTTCATAGAAGGAACGGAGGAACTTATGGGTCGCAAAGTACATCCAATTGGAATGCGCCTTGGAATTAACCAACCGTGGCATGGACGCTGGTTCGCGGAAGGCAAAACCTATCGCGAACAACTCCACCAGGATTTTGCCATTCGTTACTTATTGATGGGCGGTACATCCAAAGGCGGCGCGGCAATGAATGCCCGCTCCAATGAATTGCGCCGGGAATTGCCTGAAATGGTTCTGAACGGTAAGGCGGGCATTTCCCGCGTAGATGTTGAGAGATTCCCCGGTAAAATCCGCATCGCCATTCATACAGCCAAACCCGGCATCCTGATCGGACGCAAGGGTGAGGGTGTAAAGAAAATTCGGAACGCGCTGGAAGCTCTGGTTGGCAAGAAAATAGACCTTGATATTAAGGAAATCAGCACACCGGATATTGACGCTACACTGGTCGCTCAAAATATTGCCGATCAACTCGAGCGGCGTATCGCCTATCGCCGCGCAATGAAGCGCGCTATTCAACAAGCCATGCGCCAGGGCGCGCAGGGAATCAAAATTATGGTGGGCGGCCGTTTAGGCGGCGCGGAAATGTCGCGCGATGTGTGGCTGCGTGAAGGCCGTGTGCCATTGCAGACGCTGCGCGCCAACATTGATTTCGCTAAAACTGAGGCGCTGACCACCTATGGTCAGATCGGCGTCAAGGTTTGGATTTACAAAGGCGAAGCGGCGACTGAAGAGGTTGAAGAGAAAGCCGAAACGACGACGGAAGGCGTCTACGTCAGCGAATAACGCTGTCGTCGTAGATTGAGGTTGCTATTATGTTGATGCCAAAACGTGTTAAGTGGCGCAAGACCATGCGCGGGCGCATGAAGGGCAAGGCCCTGCGCGGCGCGGAAGTTTCATTCGGCGAGTTTGGGCTGATGGCCCTCGAGCCGGGATGGATTACCGCGCGCCAGATCGAAGCCGCGCGCCGTGTGATTGTCCGCGAAATGAAACGCCGCGGAAAAATCTGGATTCGTATTTTCCCCGCCAAACCATATACTCACCGTCCACCCGAAACGCGCATGGGTTCCGGGAAAGGCGGTGTGGAATACTATGTGGCCGTTGTGAAACCCGGCCGCATTATGTTCGAGGTTGGCGGCTTGCCCGCCGATCAGGCGCTGGCCGCGCTGGAAGAGGCGCGTTATAAATTCCCGATCAAAACCAAGGTTGTGAAAGGCCGGGAGGCAGGAGAGTAAAGATGAAAGCCGAAGAAGTTCGCAAAATGTCGGCGGAAGAAATCCGCTCGAAACTCTCTGACACTCGCGAAGAGCTGATGAAGCTTCGTTTTCAGCAAGTGACCGGTCAATTGACCGACACCAGCCGCTTGCGCATCCTGCGCCGCGATATTGCCCGCCTGGAGACAATCCTCAACGAAACCCTGCGTTCGGCTGTTACGGAAGGTAAAGCATGAATAATCGTCGTCGAATCGTTGGCAAGGTCACCAGCAACAAAATGACCAAAACGGTGGTGGTGGAGATCGTCCGCAAGTTCCGTCATCCGCTGTATAAAAAAGTTGTGTATGCCAGCAAGCGCGTCAAGGCGCATGATGAAATCGGCTGTCAGGTTGGGGACGAGGTTCAGATTGTCGAATCCCGCCCGCTGTCCCGCGAGAAGCGTTGGGTTGTCGAAGCCATCCTCAAGCACGAGACACGCACCGCCGACGCGGGGGTCGAATCCGTCGCCTCCGCCGACATCCCCGCTGAGACCAGGCCGGAGGAGTAAGTCATGATCCAGCATGAGTCTCGATTGAAGGTTGCGGATAACAGCGGCGCGCGCGAATTGCTTGTCATCCATGTATTGGGCGGATCGACGCGAAAATACGGTCACATCGGCGACGTTGTAGTGGCTACCGTTAAATCGGCGGCGCCGCAGGGCGCGGTCAAGAAAGGCGAGATCGTTCATGCCGTCATTGTGCGCCTGACAAAAGAATGGCGCCGTGAGGATGGCTCGTACATCCGCTTCGATGACAATGCCGCGGTGATCCTGGATGCGGACGGCCAGAACCCGAAGGGCACGCGCATCTTCGGTCCGGTTGCCCGTGAACTGCGCGATAAGCAGTTTATGAAGATCGTATCGCTGGCCCCGGAAGTTTTATAGGAGTGTTGCGATGAGAGTAAAGATTCGCAAAGGCGATACCGTTGAAGTGATCAGCGGCCGCCTCGAAGATAAAGGAAAACGCGGCGAAGTCATCAACGTGTTGATCAAGGAAGGCCGCGTGGTCGTGCAAGGTGTGAACATGCGGACCAAGCATCAGAAGCAGGTTCAAACGCAGGCAGGGCGTCAATATAATCCGGGCCGCATTCAATTCGAGGGTCCGCTTCACATTTCGAATGTGATGCTGGTCTGCCCGAAGTGCGGCGAGGCTGTGCGCGTCCGCATTCAACGCGATGAGACCGGAGCGCATCGTGTCTGCAAAAGTTGTGAGCAGTTGATTGACTAGCTGTGGAGCATGAAACGATGAATAGAATGCAGGAACGTTATCAAAAAGAAGTTGCCCCGGCCTTGCTCAAAGCGTTCAGCTTCAAGAATATTATGCAGGTGCCGCGCATTGAAAAGGTCGTTGTGAACATCGGCGTTGGCGAAGCATTGGATAATCCCAAGGCGTTGGAAGCGGCAGTTAACGACTTGACCACAGTAACAGGTCAAAAACCGGTGACAACCAAGGCGCGCAAGAGCATTGCGAACTTCAAACTTCGCGAAGGCCGTCTGATTGGCGCCAAGGTCACATTGCGCGGCGACCGCATGTGGTCGTTCCTTGACCGCTTGATGAACATTGCCTTGCCGCGCGTGCGCGATTTCCGCGGCGTCTCGGCCAATGCCTTCGATGGGCGCGGGAACTATACGCTTGGCTTGAAGGATCAGCTGGTGTTCCCTGAAATTGAGTACGATAAAATTGACAAACTGCGCGGCATGGAGATCACCATTGTGACCTCCGCCAAAACCGATGAGCACGCACGCACGCTGTTGCAGATGCTCGGAATGCCGTTTAGCAAGAAGGAAGCATAGTGTATGGCGAAAAAATGTATGCAATATCGTGAACTCCGCCGGCGCAATCCGGTCCAGGTGCGCAACCGCTGTCAACGCTGCGGCCGGCCGCGCGGGTATCTACGCCGATTCGGTTTGTGCCGTATCTGCTTCCGTGAGCTGGCGCTGCAGGGCAAAATCCCTGGCGTTGTGAAGTCATCCTGGTAGTGGAGGCAAGTCATGAGTGTTAATGATCCGATTGCCGATATGTTGACTCGCATCCGCAATGCCGTTATGACCGGGCAGGTTCAGGTGGCGATGCCGAGCTCCAAGATCAAAGCCGAAATTGCCAAGATTTTGAAGGATGAAGGTTTCATCGAGAGTTATGAAATCGCGGACGGCGACAAGCCCGGTTTCAAGGTTTTGCGCCTGAAAATTAAGTATGTGGGTGAGCGCCGCGAGCGCCGTCCCGTTATGAGCGGAATCGAACGCGTCAGTTCGCCCGGCCGCCGAATCTATACCAAGAAGTCTGACATTCCGTGGGTGCTTTCGGGCCTGGGTGTCGCCATTCTTTCCACGCCGAAAGGTGTGATGACCGGTTCACGCGCGCGGCAATTGGGCGTTGGCGGCGAGATCCTTTGCAAGGTCTGGTAAAAGGCAGGAGGTACAAGTGTCTCGTATTGGAAGATTACCGGTCGAAATTCCGAGCGGCGTTACGGTGGACGTTAAAGGTTCGAATGTCCGCGTAAAAGGTCCGCGAGGCGAACTTCAGCGCGTCTTCTCTCCGTTGATCGAAATTGCAATGGAGAGCAATCAGCTGGTTGTCAAGCGCAAATCTGATAATCCTGCAGAGCGCGCTCTGCATGGAACGACACGCGCCGTGCTTGCAAACATGGTCAATGGCGTAAGCAAAGGTTTCGAGGTGGTGCTGGAGGTGGAAGGCGTAGGGTACCGCGCGGAAATGGAAGGTAAGACCCTGGCTTTATATGTTGGTTATTCTCACCCGGTCAAAATCGAACCGCCAGCCGGAATTAAATTTGAAGCAGATCCGAAGACCCGTCAGATCAAAGTTCTGGGATTTGACAAGGAATTGGTGGGGCAGACTGCGGCGAACATCCGCAAGGTTCGGCCGCCTGAACCATATCACGGTAAGGGTCTGCATTATCTGGGCGAACGCATTCGCCGCAAGGCGGGCAAAGCCGGGAAAGGAGCTGCAAAATAAATTATGGCTACCAAGAGTCGTGCTGATGCACGCGAACGCCGTCATCATCGTGTGCGAAAGGATTTGGCCGGCACGGCGGAGCGTCCGCGTTTGGCTGTCTTCCGCAGTATTGCCGAGATTTACGCGCAGGTCATTGACGATTCAACCGGCCATACGCTGGTTTCTGCTTCCACGATTGACAAGGAACTGCGCGAAAAAGCCAAAGGCATGAAGAAGGCTGAGCAGGCCAAGCTGGTTGGAAAAACGGTGGCGGAGCGCGCCAAGAACAAGGGCATCAAGACGGTTGTTTTCGACCGCGGCGGTTTCAAGTATATTGGACGCGTCAAGGCTCTGGCTGACGGCGCGCGCGAAGGCGGCCTGCAGTTCTAGGCTGATGGAGTAAATATGGCAGAAACAGAAAATGTAGAACAGCAGCAATACGATCAACAGGATGGTTTTGAGGAGCGCGTGATCGAAATTGCCCGTGTTGCAAAAGTGGTAAAGGGCGGACGCCGCTTTCGTTTTCGCGTGACGGTGGTGGTCGGCGACAAAAAAGGTTCGGTGGGCATTGGCAGTGGAAAAGCCAATGCCGTGCCGGACGCGATGCGCAAGGCGTCTGAGCGCGCTCGCAAGAATTTGCGCACGATCAACATGTCGGGCGCGACCATTCCGCACGAGTCGCTCGGAGCTGTCGGCGGGGCGCGTGTCTATTTGAAACCGGCCTCCCCCGGCACTGGCGTGATCGCGGCGGGCGGCGTGCGCGCCGTTCTGGAAGTTGCAGGCATCCGCGATATCCTGACCAAATCCATGGGCTCGGCCAATGTGTTGAATGTGGTAATGGCCACTTTTGACGCGTTACATAATTTGAAATCAGCACAGGCTGAGGCCTCGCGGCGCGGCAAGAAGGTCGAGGAATTGCTGCCGTTCTGGGAACGGAGGAAGCAACATGCCTAAAAACGAATCCGCGGGCAAAACCATCCGCGTTACGCTGGTTCGCAGTCCGATCGGTTATACCAAGGATCAAAAAGCCACTGTGCTTGCTTTGGGACTGCGGCGCATGCATCAAACCGTCGAACACAAGGACACGCCCGCGTTGCGCGGGATGTTGTCCAAAGTCATTCACCTTTTGAAGATCGAAGAGTAGGTTGCGATGAAATTACACAACCTTGTGCCTAATGAAGGCTCCAAGAAAAAACGAAAGCGCGTTGGACGCGGCATCTCGGCTGGTCAGGGGAAAACGGCCGGCCGCGGTACGAAGGGCCAGGGCGCGCGCTCCGGCGAGGGCGGACGCATTTATCATCAAGGCGGC
>JBHORD010000087.1:0-3503 GCA_042408355.1 Anaerolineales bacterium | reverse complement strand
TAATGCTAGTCTTCGACTGGGAATTATTCGAGGTTGTCAGGCAAATGTTTATGCGCCCAGGCCGCAGCTTCGTGACGCGAACGGACTTCCAGTTTTTCAAAAATATTCGTGATGTGGTAATTACACCAAAGACGGTTGCCTACCACATCACGAATATTTTTGAAAAACTGGAAGTCCGTTCGCGTCACGAAGCTGCGGCCTGGGCGCATAAACATTTGCCTGACAACCTCGAATAATTCCCAGTCGAAGACTAGCATTAATTCCAGTGACAAACGACTCCGAAAAGTGTAGAGTGAAAGAGGCGGTTACACATTCTCTACCACAAACGGAGTTTGCAATGAAATATAATTTGAAAGTCAACAAAAGCATTCGGTATGCAGGATTTGCTTTGTTGATCCTTGCGATCGCATTTGCATCGCTGGGTGCGGCATCACCTGCGAATGCCAAACATGGATTAGCCAGCCAAGCAGCAATTGCGAAATATGCGACGGCCCAACGCAACTCAGCCTTGACTGATGAAGAAAAGGTCAAAGCCGCAATTGACGCTTACTTCACCACGCGGTATGAAGGGCAAAAGCTTCTTGTAGCACAAGACTTTTCCCCGCTGATTGAAGATAATACACTGGATTGGGTCAAGAAGGAAAAGGATAAACGCGATATTGAACTTTATAGCGCCAAACTTTTTGACCTGAAATACGTCAGTTACATCTACAACTTGGATTATGATACGATTGAAATTAAAAACAACAAAGCAACTGTTCAATTGCGCGAGAGCCATCAAGTTGTGTTTGAGGCCACTGCTCCCACCATATCAGAAATGGCTAATTTACAACATACAATCACACTTCACTACAAGAATGGCGGATGGCTGATACACAAAGATGAGTATCAAGACGAACTAACTCAAGAGATGAATCAATTGACAAAGGCCGATATTCTTAAAATAGTGGATAAGAATTATCAAGACCAACAGAATCGGAAAGCACAAGGTAGTTTGCACAATATGGCCCCATTGATGGCCTCAGTCAGCCCGCTTCTCACAACACATTCTTATAACCGTTCGTCGGCTGTAAGTTACGCGGATACTTGGGCCACAGGGACAAATTCATATTACGGCCGACAGGGTGGCACCGACTGTGCAAGTTATGTATCACAGGCCTTCTATGCCGGAATGGGTTTCTCTCCGCCAAGTACGAGCGGGATGGGAACATACGGCGACAATGCACAGTGGTATTTTGATTTTGTTTCCAAAACGGGTTCGCCGCCCTGGGTTGGAGTACCTCAACAATATGGCTTCGTTATTGGAAACACTAACATGAAGGGGCCATACGGAAATGGTAGTGCGAATTACCTCTGCTATGTACAGCCAGGCGACGTTGTGCAATTGCAGAGCGGTACAGGCAATCCATGGTTTCACGAAGGAATCTTTGTGGCTGTCAACGGCCCCTGTACTTCTCTATCAAATTACCTGGTTGATGCCCACACTACCGATCGCTATCACTACCCATTATCAAATTGGGCGAGTTACAACATGCGCTACCTGCTAATTTATGGATGGTTTGGAAGTTAGTTTATTAACCGCTTATATGTAGCTCTTGATGTTATGAAGAGCCTAACCAAGTTTAATGTCTTGGTTAGGTTCTCTACCCAAATATCATCATGAAACGATTGATTTGATAATATGAACAAATTATTACGGGCAATACTAATCGGCGCTATTTTGGTTGTGTGCATGGGGTGCAATGTATCCACCCGCATATCTCCAACTACTCGTCCAACAGCCAAGACAATCGTGCCCCCTACACTTCAGCAAGAATCACTCATCAGAACCCCACAAGCCATTGACAATATAGATCAAATCATTTCACCTGAAGAGATCAAAGAGTTTCTGATCGGAAAAATTGGGGCGTCAGCATTTGGCGGAAAAATTTTTTGTGCCTATCAGGTCATGGGTACAGACCAGGAAAATCAGACCATAAAAATTTATTTATGGGTGCTTGTACAGGAGTATTACGTTTCGAAACAGTCTTTACAAGAAGGTACGGCAACAAGCGAACCAGTCGTTCTGTTTGTAACTATCCAAAATGGAAAATATCAAATATTTGATTACAAAGATGCCGGAGAAAGTTATCAATATCTTACAGTAAATTTCCCGCCCAATATTCTGCCTTTAATTCGCTTGCCAGCGGACGAATATAATCAGCGCGTCGCTTCTCTATTAAGCGAGACTCGAAAAGAAGCAGAGGCATACTTCGGTATACATTAATCTTGCGCTTGCTCAATCCGGTGATTTGCTAGTTCCAAATATTCCTCATTCGTTTCATATCCCACATAATGCCGCTTTGACTTTATCGCCGCCAGCGCGGTTTGACCTGATCCCATGAACGGATCAAGAATAATTTCATTCGAGAATGTATAAAGTTGAATTAAACGATATGGCAACTCGATCGGGAACGGCGCGGGATGTCCGATCTTTTTTGCAGACTCCGCCGGGAAAGCCCAGACTGATTTTGTGAATTCCAAAAATTCTTCTTTGGAGATCGTAGGCGTACGACCATCCACCTTCTCGCGGCGAAAGTTTCCTTTCGAGAAGACGAGGATATATTCGTGTGTGTCGCGCAAGGTTGGGTTGGATGCAGATTGCCACGAACCCCACGCCGTCGAAGCAGAAGCCGACGCGCCTTTGTCCCAAATGATCTCACCGCGCATCAAAAATCCAAGCTCGATCATGTCGCGCATAATGAACGCGTGAAGCGGAATGTACGGCTTGCGTCCCAGATTCGCAACGTTGATGCAGGCGCGTCCGCCGGGGACGAGAACGCGATACGTTTCCGCCCAGACGCGTTTCAGGAAGGCAAGATATTCCTCCAGCGACAAATCTTCATCGTAATCCTTGCCCACGTTGTATGGCGGCGACGTGACCATCAAATGCACGGAGCAATCCGGCAGTTCGCTCATTGATTCGGACGATGTGTTGAAAACCGTATCCAGCTTTTCAGCGGGAATCGGATTTTCCACATACTTCATTTCTTCGACTTGCGGTTGACCTTCATACAGACGCGTCGAATAAAAAGCCGAAGCGTCATGTCCAGCGCGGCCGGGCGAACCGAATGAGGAAGTCTTTGTTTTCTTATTGGGCATGGTCTGTTGACAAGTCGCGGAACAAAGCTAACAAGCCGGGAGAAAAATTGCGCGTGGTGATTTCAAACTCGCAACGCGTCCGTTTGATCGCGGCGTTGAACGCGTATTCGAACAACGGGCCGCGTCCGGCGGAATCCAGATTCATCCACGCGTGCGAATCGCGCGGCAACAATGGGATAACCAAATTTTTTAGCAGAGGAACAAAGGCCAGCGCTTCCAGCGGATAATAAATCTTGCCGGAGCGCAATGTCGGACTAGAGACTAACACATCATCCAGCAGATCAATTTCGGATGGCGCCGGTTTCAACCCATCCGACTGGAAGGACAGCCATAAATCCACGTAATTGCTGTGCGAATAAAAA
>JBHORD010000089.1:0-12834 GCA_042408355.1 Anaerolineales bacterium | reverse complement strand
CGAAAGCATCATCCCGGAATAAAAGCCCGGTTCGTGCGCCAGAAAATCCGGAAGTCCCGCGGAAAGAGCCGGATTGGTCAAACGATTCAATCGTCGTTCCGCTAAAACACAGACCATCGTAATCGCCGCGCCCGCCATATCCATCGGCAGGGCAACCGGCGTGCCCTGAAAATTTGCGCCGGTCAACGTCAGTTTATCTTCGGGAATAAAAATTGGATTGTCGCCCACGCCGTTCAATTCGATTTCAACCTGCGAGCGCGCATACGCAATCGCATCGCGCGCCGCGCCGATCACCTGCGGCGTTGAACGCATCGAATATGCGTCCTGCACTTTGGTTTTCATCTTGCCCGTTGTGAGATCGGAGCCTTCGATTACTTTCATAATATTTTTTGCAGACGTGATTGCGCCATTGAAGCCGCGCAGTTCATGCAGTTTCGTGTTATACGGTTTGAGATTGCCGAGCAGCGCTTCGATGGACATCGCCGCCGCGATCTCGGCCTGCTTCAAGAATCTTTCCATGTCGTAAATGTGAAGCGCGGACATGGCGGTCAGCACATTCGAGCCGTTGATTGCCGCCAGACCGTCGCGCGCCTGCAAGCCGGGGATTTCAATTCCAGCGCGCCGCATCGCTTCTCGACCCGGCAACCGCTCGCCGTTAAAAAACGCTTCGCCTTCGCCCATCAGCAAAAGCGCGGCTTGCGCCATCGGAGCGAGGTCGCCGCTCGCGCCGACCGATCCCTTTTGACAAACAACCGGTGTGACGCCTTTGTTGAGCATCTCCACCAGTGTTTGTGTGATCACCGGTCTGCATCCCGAATTGCCGTGCGCGTGGACGTTGATTCGTCCCGCCAGCGCCGCACGGACAGTTTCAATCGGCAACGGCTCGCCGATGCCAGCCGCATGATTGTAAATAAGATACTTTTGAAATTCCTTGACCTGCTCATCGTTGAGAACCTTTTCCGAAAATTCCCCAATGCCGGTGTTCGTGCCATACATGATTTCTTTTGCCGCGAGTTTTTCCTCCAGCATGGCGCGGCAAATTTTGATTCGCTCCAACGCGGCGGGCGCTAATTCAACTTTCTCATTATCGCGTGCAATCGCAACCAGTTTTTCAATCGTGAGGGATGAACCGTCGAGGATGATGGACATGCAATTTCTCCTATACCGCACTCGCTCGAAAATTGCATTTTTAGAACAGGAAACGCAGTTCTTGAGCGCGGGCATTATATTTGGGTTGCAAGAATTTTACCCCCAACTTTGACAGATCATCATGCTCTTGATTTTTAGGAGCTGCCGTGAAACCACAAGCCATGCCATAGTTACCTCTCTCTGAACCAAGTTGAGGTACAATCTCCCGCACATCACGTCGCGGAGAACATTCATGAATATCCTTGTCACGGGCGCCACGGGGCTGGTTGGGAATCTGATCGCACGGCGGCTGGCATTCGAACAACATCAAGTCTATGCGCTTGCGCGCGATGCCGCGCGGGCCGCGCATGTCAAAGATGTTGTGACAAAAATCGTGGTCGCGGATCTGACGGTTCCATCTACATTAGATAATGCTCTTGAGGGCGTTGATACCATTATCCACTGCGCCGGCCTGGTCGGTTCGGGAAGAGGCGCGGCGGAAGACTATTTCCGCATTAACGTTGAAGGGACCCGCGCCTTGGTCAACGCCGCGAAAGGCAAAGGCATAAAGCGTTTCGTGTTCATGAGCACCGCGGGCGTTTACGGACTGAACATGCTTAAGGGGAATGTGGATGAAACCGTGCCGCTGCGCAAGAGCAACGGATATACCAACAGCAAGATTGCCGCAGAAGAGATCGTCCGTAACTCCGGATTGGAATACGTTATCCTGCGCCCGTATTGGATCACAGGCGGCGGCGACCGTTTCCTGATCCCGGCAGTGGGGAAGATGTTATTGAATGGAACATTTACTTATCTTGGCGATGGGCAACAGGAGTGGTCGCTGAGCGCAGTCGAAAACGTGAGCGCGGCGGTGGCGATGGCCGCCACGCATCCAAAAGCCGGCAACCAGATCTTCAACGTGGCGGATGCAACGGTCAAGGTTTCCGAAACGGTGGACGTGATCGCCAAAGCGCTGGAAGTGCCCGCGCCCACGCGGCATTCATCGCCCTTGAGCGTCGGAATCAAAGTATTCCTCCATCAGTCTCCTGATGATCCGCATCATTTCATGACCATTGACTTGTTCTTCCCGCTCTGGCGCACGATGACCCTCAACGCCGAAAAGATCCGCCGGGAGCTTGGCTACCAGCCGAGAATCCCCTGGCAGGATTCGGTGACGGCGGGCGCACGGGAATGGAAGAAACAGCAAGCCATACAGTGAGTGCGGTGCGCTTTTATGCAAGGGCGTCACGCAGACCTCCCTTCTCTGAAACGGGAGGTTTTTTCATGATGGATGTTTTATAATTTTTCTTTCTTTCACTATGAAAACACAAAAACACTTCATCGCTTTCTTGTTGCTCCTGTCTCTGGCGTCCGCTTGTCAAACTGTTGCACCCCTTCACCCCACCGCGACACAGCCAGCGCTTGTTCAGCCGCCGGCAACTGATATTGCCGCGACTCAAAGCGCGCAGATGCAAAAGACCGCGCAGATCAAGTTGAGCGACAACGGGAAAACGTTCACGTATCACATCACCGATCGTTTCTCGGTGTTTCTCGATGACGCCAACTATCCCGTGAAGAATCTGAGCTGCGCGCCGAAGGGAATCATCGGATATGTTTCCAACGGCTCTTTCCGCGGGCCGAATAACTATCCGATCATGTTCGAGGCTGCGGCGGAAGGTCAATGCGTTTTGAAGGACGGCGATTTTTCTGTGACCATTGTTGTGATGAACCCGTAATCGCTAAGGCTTCCGGGACCTCACCGACTTCGGAAGTCTGCGATAAAATCCAGCCCATGTCAGAAGAAAAAGAATACATTCCCAAGATTGCCATGTCCATCCACGCTCACCCGGACGATCAGGAATTTTCGATTGGCGGCACGCTCGCCAAATGGTCAAAAGCCGGATGCGAAATTGTGTCGGTCGTCATCACCAGCGGCGACTCCGGCTCGAACGATCCGGGCAAAGACGGCTCTTATAAACCGGTTTTAGCGGAACTGCGCGAGGGCGAACAACGCGCCGCGAACAAAGTTTTGGGCATAAAGGAAACGATATTTTTGCATTATCCAGATGGCGAATTGGTTGCGACCATCAACCTTCGAAAAGATTTGACGAAGCTCATCCGTCAATACAAACCGGATGTCGTTTTGACCGGCAACCCCGAAGGCTGGTTTTATGGCAGCGATTACATCAATCATCCCGATCACCGCGCCGCGGCCGAAGCCGCGACGTACGCGGTCTTTCCATCAGCGGGAACGCGGCTCATTTTCCCGGACCTGCTGGCGGCGGGGTATGAACCGCACAACGTCAAGCGTTTATACATTCATGAAAATGAAAAAGCCGATACGTGGGTTGACATCGGCGCGACCATCGAAACAAAAATCGAAGCGTTGAAAAAACACGTCAGCCAGATTGATACGCACGAAGTGGATAAATGGATCTACGAATGGGCGGAAGAAGCGGGCAAGGCAAAAGGGATGAAATACGCTGAGGCGTATCGCGTCATGATTTTGCAAGACGAGGAAGACAAAGGCTAATGCAAAAGCCCGAAGGCGACGTCATCTTTCGCGTTGCCATTGTTGCAAGCGTGGCGGCGGGATTGGGCTTTGCATACGCCGCCTTTGTTTTGTTTCTTCAAACTTCCGTCATCAGCCTGAGCAGACTTGCGGTTGCGTTCGCGCTGTTCGTTGTTTTTGCAATCGCAAATTATTTTCTCATTTTTTATTGGAGCGCAAGGCTGATCACTTTTCGCAAGCGAGTTATCGGTCTTTGTTTTCTTTTGCCGCTTTTATTTTTGCCGTTGTTTTATACGCCGCCCGCCTATCCCATTCATCCGCTTTTGCGGCAGTGGACGGATGTGGCTGTGCAATATGACGTCAATGCGGATTCGCGTCCGCTTACTTTTTCAAAGTCCGGCGTTCGATTGCAGATGGATAAAAATGTTTTAGACGCGCAATCGTTCCGCGTCGTTGGGACATGGAAATCAACGGGCGATACGTTCATTCTGGACCCGGGAACGGCCGCCTCGCTTCGTTGGGTCGGCGCGGCAACTGACACCATGCTCCTCACGCTTCAGGCCCCGGCCGCGGCTGGAACCGTGACGGTTTACTGGGATCAATCCCGCAGCGTCTTTGAGCTTTCGCCGAATGCCCCGGAGCAAATTACTTTAAGCAGAAAATTTGATACGCCGTTCGGCGTCAGCGCGTTATTGTTTTTGTCCTTTTATATTCTTCTTGTCTGGCTTTTGTTCTTGCTTGCAGTTTTGTTCGATAAAGGAATCAAATTCGTTCCATGGATTGAAAAGGCGGCAGGTTCCCGCATTTTGATCCTTTTGCTTTCGCTCATTCTTGCAGGAGTTACCGTCAAACTTCAACTTGACAGTCTCAACGGCGGCGCGGACAGTTTTATTCACGGCACACAATTGGCGAGGCATAACGCCGTCCTGCAAGGTCAAGCGCCGAATCCCTGGCAATATCGGGTTTTATCCGAATATGCGGCGGAGGGATTTATCCGCTTTTCTCAATTTTTGAAGATTCAAGACCCGCCTGGTTTTGGCTTTGTCTCCCTGCGCGTTTTGCAAAATATAGCCATCCTTCTATTGGCTTTTGCCTTATATCAAAAGATTTCCAATTCAAAATGGATTGCGCTGGCCGGCGTTCTTCTGCTGGCCGGCAGTATGAAGAATGCTTTTTACGATAATGACCTTTCGTTCAATACATATTTCGATTTGATCTTTTATTTGCTCGCGGTCATCCTGATTTTGCATCGAACGTATTATTGGGTCGTTCTTGTGACGTTCTTCGCCGCGCTCAACCGCGAAACCAGCGGATTGATTCCCTTTTTGACGCTCGCGGCTTTGGCTAACGAACAATCACCCTGGAAAAAACTTGGGCCGTTTGTACTGTCTGCCGGAGTTTTTACAATTGTTTTTCTCAGCCTTCATATTCTTTATCCCAACCGGCCGCTTTACATTCCTTATCAGCAGACGCCGGGCTATCAATTGCTAATGTACAACGTGACGCGGTCATTTACCTGGGACCAGCTTTATTACACGCTGGGACTGATTCCCATCGTTGGATTATTGTTTATCTTCAAATGGCCGCGTCTGTGGCAGTATTTCTTTTTGATCATGATCCCCGCCTGGTTCGCCGTTCACTTTGTGCTGAGCGTAGTCGGCGAGACGCGGTTATTCCTCGTACCGCAAGCCATCATCTTTATTCCGGGAATTCTATTTGCGCTGGATTCTCTTTGGAATTCAAAAATTGCAGAGCGGCCATCAGGCGCGGCTCCATAGACATCTGCGAACGGCCTCTCATTCGACCCAATCGAGAAATTTGTGCCATATTCCGGCAAACGGCAAAAACCACGGACGCCCGTCATACAATCCCAGCGGGGCGCCGGGGAACGGAAAAGACGCAAATGGATGATCCTGAATCGAATGATCCAGCATCGCCTCGGCGATTGTTTTGCCGAGATACGTCGCCATTGCAACGCCGTGCCCGGCGTAGCCGAGCGAATAATATAATCCGTCTTGTTCCCCGGCGTGCGTCATCATGTCGAACGCAAAGTCGAGCGTCCCGCCCCAGACATAATCTATCTTCACGTCTTTCAACTGCGGATAAACCCGAATCATCTCGCCGCGCAGGATTTCGGCGCTCCGTCGAATCGTATTTTGATTTTCCGGGAAGAACGCCGCGCGGCCGCCAAAGAGGAGGCGATGATCCCACAAGCGGAAATAATTCAAGTAATGTTTGTAATCGAAAATCATCCGGTTGTTTGGAATGAGTTCATGCGCCAATTCATGCGGCAATTTTTCGGTGGCGATGATGAACGAACCAATGGGAATAACTTTTTTCTGCAAGGCGGGAGTGGCGCGGCCGGTATAACCTGACGTGGCCGCCAGAACTTTTTCGGCGTTGACCTTGCCGCGCTCCGTTTCGACAATCCATCCGTTCGTTCCGCGCTCGAGGCGGGTCACGCGCGTCCGGGCATGGAGTTCCGCCCCGGCTTTTTCCGCGGCGCGCGCCAGCCCCGCGACGTATTGTGCAGGATTCAACCCTGCGCTGGCTTCGTCCAGCAGCGCGCCGTAATAAAGTTCCGTGCCAATTTCGGCAGATTGCTCGCGGCGCGGTATCAATTTAAGTTTGTGGCCGAATTCCCTTTCCATGAATTCGGCGGACCTGACCATCGCGTCGTAATGCTTCGGCTTGTTGGCGGCAAGCAAATGACCGCAACGCCGAAAGCCGCAATCTATGTCTTCTTCCCTGACGATTTGTTCCACCGCGTCAATGGCATCCAGCGAACATTGGAATAATCGTCGAGCCAAATCACGTCCATACGTCTGGAAGATGGTTTCCATCGGCAATTTGAGTCCGGTGAGCGCCATGCCGCCGTTGCGCGAACTGGCTCCCCAGCCCATCGTGTTGGCTTCCAAAACCGCGGCCTTGACGCCGCGTCGAGCAAGCGTCCGCGCCGCAGAAAGACCGGTGAAGCCGCCTCCGATGATGGCAACATCCACTTTGTCTGGAAGCGGCAGGCGAATCGAATCGCCGGGCATGTTCACTGTCGTATGCCAGAATATCTGTTGGATGGGTTCCATAAGAGTCACTCGATGGAATATATCAGTTTCACGCCGATTCAACAATTGCGGGCATGTCCTCCGCATGCGATTGACAAATGCCATCGCGCCGCAGGAAGATGCCTTTTGAATTGAATGTTCCGCTTTACGGAATTGGACGATAGATATGAGGGGCGATCCAGACGGCATAGGCTGTAGACGGGCTTCCATTTGCGCTGATGGACAGGCCGAACTGTACCGTCTTGCCGGCGATGCCGTCCAGGGGATAATCAACCACGATGGGCGGATCCGCAAATAGATAAGACCAATGTTTCAAACCGGTTTTTTCCTGCCCGCCATAATATTCCAATCCAAATTCAACATCACAGAAAGTATGAGCGCGGCAGGCCAGCACGGCTCGAAAACGATCCCCCGCTTTTACCGTGAATGGAGGATATTTGCCGAAAAGAGTCCCGTAATGATCCAAAGGAGGGAAGGTGAGCAGAATATTCATGGTGTCGGGCAGTCCCTGTATTTTGCCGGAAAGTTGCATTACGTATCCTTCGCTTGCCTGACTGTCATTACCGGGGCATGGCAATGGCTGTCCTCGATTGAACCATTGTGCGTTACACATCTGACTCACAAAATCAAAAGCCATACTGCCGTGATCTTCATCTGGCAAACCCACCAGGCTGAAATCAGGCGCAGGTATAACGGGCGCAGTTGAAGTTGGGGCCGGCGTATTTGTGGGAGGAATCTGCGTCGCCGTTTCAAAGGGGAGCGGCGTTGACGTGACCGCGTCGTTCAGCGGCGGCCGATTTGTGCGCAAGGCGCATCCGCTCAAAAGCGATCCAAGCAGGAGGAAGGAAAGAATGTTTTTCTTCATGGTGATTGTTCTTTTTGATTTTCGGTGTGTGCGGGCAGTTTGATCGGGAACAGACTTCCCTTTCCTTTGCCCGGGCTTTGTACTCCGACATTTCCTTCGTGCGCGGCGGCAATCCATGACGCGCATAATCTGGCTTTCCTGCGCGGACGAATAGAGCCGCAGAAAGCAATTCTAACTCAAAGATCAACCCCGCCTGCGAAGCGTAAAATTCGCTCCGCTGACACAGCGGTTCCTTCCGATCAACGGCTGATTCTTTGAGCGTATGATCATCGGTTTCTAAACGCGATAAACCCAACAAAGGGGTATTAAGTTCTTCGAGGCGTTTGATCATCGCTTCGGCACGCGAAAGATATAAGGCGCGATCGGCTGAGCTGTTTTCATCCAGCGCGAGATCGAGGTTGGTGCGTAATGCCGTCAGCGGAGTCCACAATTCGTGAGCGGCATCCGAGACAAAACGTCGAAGCGTAGAAACGGTCGTCTCGACTTGATCCGCCATCACGTTGAAGGAACGCGCCAGCCGCCCAGGCTCATCGCAGCTTTTAACGTCTGCATGGCTTGATAAATCTCCCTGCGTCATCTGCGCCGCCGGAGAATGTTCTTTCCGCGGCTTTTTGTTTTAGCGAACCAGGACTTCACAACGAAACGGGTTTGCCAGTCCGCGCCGATTCAAGCAAAGCCACGATAACGGCAATGTTGCCCCGGCTGTCGTCCAAACTGACGCGCGGCGGCCGGCCCAACAGAATCGCATCGGCCATATCTTCAACTTCGCCCAGATAAAGTTCCCGTCCTTTGATTTGAATCGTTTCCGTCTTTCCGCCGCGCGTGAGATAGAGCTTTTCTCTCATGCCGGGCTTGAACGGGACGGGAACGTTCAACGCTCCATCTGCGCCGACGATTTCCATAAAAGAATGCGGCGGCGACTTAAAGCCGCAATCGAATTGAACATAGACATCCTCTGCAAATCGCATCTGACCGACGAACGACTCATCGACTCCGGTGGGACCCGAAACCTGCCAGCCAAAAACTTCGAGCGGTTCCGCCCCGACGATCATGCGCGCGTAACTGATCGGATAGCAACCCACATCCCAAATGCTTCCGCCGCCCATTTCTTTTTTCAGACGAATATCGTTCTCACGCGTCAGGGTGAACGTGAAGGAGCCTTTGATCGTTTGCAGTCTGCCAAGCGCGCCGTCGTCAACCAATTCCTTGACTTTCAAAGTTTGAGGATGATGGCGGTACATGAACGCTTCGGCCGCTACGTTGCCGGTCCTTTGCGAGGCCGCCATTATTGCATCCACCTCAGCCAGGGTCAATGCCAGCGGCTTCTCACACAAAACATGTTTGCCCGCTTCCAATGCCCTGATCGTCCATTCGGCATGAAGATGATTCGGGAGCGGATTGTAGATCACATCAATTTCAGGGTCGTTCAACAACGCCTCATAACTGCCATAGGCGCGCGGGATTTTCCACTGGCGCGCGTACGCGTCAGCGGTGGATTGGCTCCTCGAAGCGACGGCCCGCAATCGGTTCCGTTTCGATGCGTTGAGCGGCGGGATCAAGGCACGATTGATATGCGCCGTCGAAAGCAATCCCCAGTTCAAAATTTTATCGGTCACAACAGCCGCCAATGAGATCGCAATTTACCAGTAGTGATGCACCTGTTCCCGAATTTGCCCGTCGTAGATTTGTTTAATTTTGGACATCACGCTTTTCGAAAGAGGAGGCAGATCCGCGGCGCTGAAATTTTCCTCGGCTTGCGCCGGAGTCTTCGCGCCGGGGATGGCGCAAGTCACCGCCTCGAACATCAATATCCAGCGTAATGCTAATTGCGTCAGCGTCATTTGAGGCGGGACGAGTTGTTTGATTTCTTCCACGGCGCGCAGGCCGGTTCGATAATCCACGCCGGCAAACGTTTCGCCGCGGTCGAACGCTTCGCCGTGACGATTGAAGCGGCGATGATCGCTGGATTCGAACCTCGTGTTCGGCCCCAGCCTGCCGGTGAGCAAACCGCTGGCTAACGGGACACGCGCAAGGATTCCGACCTTGCGTTTCTGCGCCTGTTCAAAAAAAAGTTCGGCCGGCCGCTGGCGGAAAATGTTGAAAATGATTTGCACTGTTTTTACATTTGGATATTCGATGGCCTTGAGCGCTTCCTCCACTTTTTCGACGCTCACGCCATAGTTGCGAAGTTTGCCCTGCTTCACCAGATCGTCGAGAACGGCGAACACTTCCGGGCGATAATAAACTTCGGTCGGCGGGCAATGCAATTGCAAAAGATCAATGGAGTCGGTTTGCAGATTCTTCAAACTGCGTTCGACAAAGCGGGTCAGGTTTCTGCGGTTGTATCCATCCGCGGTGTGCGGACTCAAACGACGTCCGGCTTTGGTGGCGATATAGATTTTTTCGCGCCGCTCGCGCTTCAGCTGTGCGACCAGACGCTCGCTTCGTCCATCGCCATAAACGTCGGCCGTATCAATGAAGTTCACGCCCAAATCAACGGCGCGGTGCAGAGCCGCAAGCGAATCTTTGTCGCTGACCGTTCCCCAATCTGCGCCAATGGCCCAGGCGCCGAAACTAATGGCTGAAATTTTCCAGCCGGTTCGACCCAACAGACGATATTCCATCGTTCCTCCTCCAATACAAACGGAGCCGGACCTCCGTATCTATTTTTAGAATCAACCTTTGAGCGCGCCAGCCATCAGGCCGCGCAGGAAATAGCGTCCCAGGAAAATGTAAACCAAAAGCGTCGGCAAGGCGGCCAGCAGTGTGGCGGCCATCAATACATTCCATTGCACCAGTTGACTGCCGGCGAGATTGTTGAGCGCCACCGTGACGGGCCAATGCGATTGATTCGTCAGAATGACTGCAAAGAGAAATTCGTTCCACGCCTGTGTAAATTGCCAGATGATCACCACAGCAAAGCTCGGCGCGGACAGCGGAAACATGATGTAACGATAGAGTCCGAAGAGACTCGCGCCGTCAATACGCCCGGCTTCGAGAATCTCGGTGGAAATGCCGGCGTAGTAGTTGCGAAAAATCAGCGTCGTGATCGGAATTCCGTAAATGATATGAACCAATACCAGGCCGGGGATGTCACCGTATAATTTAATAAATTGCATGAACTTCACCAGCGGAATCAAAATGCTTTGATATGGAATGAACATGCCGAAAAGAATCAGTGTGAAAAGCAAGTTCGATCCGCGGAATTTCCACTTGGACAACAAATAACCATTGAGGGAACCGAGCAAGGAGGAAAGGATGGACTCCGGAATTACCATCATCAAACTGTTTTTCAGGTTGGGCGCGAGCTGTGCATAGGCGGCAATGAAGTTTTCGATGTGGAGACCGCTGGTCGGCAGATTCCACATCGTTTTGAGGTCAACTTCGTTGAATGGTTTGAAACCGGTCAAGACCATCAGATAAATCGGAAGCAGATAAACAATCGCAAATGCGGTCAAGATCAAATAAAACAGGGCATTAACGACAGCGCGGCGTTTCATACCTCGGTCTCCGTGCGCATATTTTGGACCAGATACGGGACCACCAAAATCGCCACGCTGACCAACATCAATACACCGATGGCCGCCCCTTGAGCATAATTATTGGCGGCGAACGTCGTGGTCCACATATAAATGCCGGGGACATCCAGGCGAATATCCTGCTTGCCAAGAGCCACGATCAAGTCGAAGATTTTGAGGGACATGTGTCCGAGGATGATCACTGCGCTGAGCGTCACGGGCTGGAGCATGGGCAAGATAACGTAGCGATAAATTTCAAATTCGGTTGCGCCGTCTACCCGGGCGGCCTCACGCAAATCGTCAGAGATACTGCGGATGCCGCCCAGATAAAGCGCCATCGTGAAGCCCGAAAGCTGCCAGACCGCAGGAATGACCGTGAACGCCATCCCCCACGGTTGAGGATTGGTGTACCAGAGGCTGATCAGGAAATCGAGATGCAGCATGTGGAAGATCAAGTTGATTCCGGTCAAGCGATCCCCCGTGGCCGGGTTCATGAGCCAGGCCCAGACCACGCCCGAGGCAATAAACGAAATTGACATCGGAAACAAGAAGATGCCGCGGAACAGCGCCTCGCCTTTTAGTTTTTGATCGAGAAGGATTGCCAGCCCCAAACCGATGACGAGACATCCCACAATAAATCCAACCGTAAATACAGCCGTGTTGCGCACGTCAATCAGGAAGCGCGGGTCGTTATTAAAGAGATCGTAGTATTGCTTCAATCCCGCCCAGGTGTAATCAGGCAGTAAACCCTGCCATTGACTTAAAGAAACGCGGACGGACCAGCCGATAAACCCATAAACAAAAATAGCGACCGCCACAATGGACGGCAACAACAAGGCAATGGAAAGCACCGTTTCGTTTTCGAACATCGCCACGATGGTCAGTATTCCACCGTAGAAAACCAAACCGCCAGCCAGGAGTCCCAGCGAGGTGAGATCGGTTGTCCCCAATTTGACATCGGTATTGGAAAAATAATACAGGACGCTCAGCCCGGTCAATATAAGGATAATTGCCAGAACCAATCGCCTTGGATGAAGCCTGAAACTCCGAAACATGAATTACCTTTCCTGCTTGGACTCCACGATTTAATCATGTTCAATCATAGTGGGCAGTCATATGACTGTCAAGCGGTTCTCAAGCCGCGATGAAGTCTGCGATGACCGGTCTTTCGGCGTAAATGGGCGGCCCAAACGAGCCGCCCATTTGTATTACGCAATTGACATGCTACTTGCAGGTGCCGTTCGATTTGCAGGCGGCCGCCAGTGCGGTCTGGAACGTAGCCTGCGCAGCGTCATCGCGTGCGCTGGACAGGAACAGTTTCAGAGCAGTATCAATAGCGGTCTGCCAGGCAGGAGCGGCCACCACGCCGTGCGTCAAACTACCGACCACCGTATTGCTGGTCCAATCCTTCATCGCATCCTGCGAGTATTCACTGAACTTGGAAGGATCGCAGTCGGTGCGGGCGCAGATCGAGCCCTTGAGCGGGTTGAAGGCTTCCTGACCTTCCTTTGAAGCGGCCACCGTCAACCAATCCAGTGTGCCCTGCGGATTCTTGTTGCCCACCGGCAGGACGAAACTGTCGGAGAGGAAGACGAAGATGCCCTGCGTGCCGGGAACGGGCGTCCAGTCGAAATCAGTGTGCGGTTTCAATGCGAGGCCGTTGGGAGCCGGGTTGGCAAAATAACCGTAGGCCCAGTCGCCCATGATGTTAAAAGCGGCGTCCCCATCGGCGACCATCTTGGAAGCGGG
>JBHORD010000086.1:0-2343 GCA_042408355.1 Anaerolineales bacterium | reverse complement strand
ATCAAGGCGGCAATCTGCCGTTCTATCGCCGCCTTCCGTTCATGCGCGGCGAAGGCTTCACGCCGCCGAACCAGGTGACGTTTAATGAAGTCAACCTTGATCAATTGGCGGAGGCCTTCAAGGCTGGAGCCGATGTCAATCCGGAGTCGCTCGCGGCCGCGCATCTTCTGCGTGATCCGCGCCATCCGGTCAAGGTCCTGGGAAGAGGCGACTTGAAAGTCGCGCTCAAAGTGAAAGTCCATCGCGTCAGCGCCAGCGCCAAATCGAAGATCGAAGCGGCCGGCGGCTCCGTCGAGATGATTCAGTAGTTCCGCAACGAGGAGATTTCATGAAATCATCGTTTTCGGGTTTGCGCTATCTCTGGAAATCGGAAGACATTCGACGCAAATTGTTGATCACACTTGGCATCCTGGTGCTGTATCGTTTGGCGGCTGATATACCGGTGCCGGGCGTGAACTTTGCGGCGCTGAAGGCGTTCCGTTCCAGCGGCGCGGGCACGGGCGGATTCCTGGGCTTTCTGGATTTGCTTTCTGGCGGTACGGTCTCGAATTTTTCATTGCTTTCCATGGGCGTGTATCCGTACATCACGGCGCAGATTATTTTGCAGTTGCTCGTCCCAATCATTCCGGCGTTGCAGCGGCGGATGCAGGAAGACCCGCGCGAAGGTCAGCAATGGATGGAGCGCTGGACCTATTTTCTGGCTGTGCCAATGGCGGCTCTTTCGGCCATCGGTCAGATCAACATTTTCAACTCGCTGTCTCAGCAGGCTTTGAATCAGATCATTATTCCGTTTGGTTTCACCAGCGACCTGTGGCTTTCGTCAACGACCATTTTGCTCGCCATGACAGCCGGCACCATGTTTGCCATCTGGCTTGGCGAACTGATTTCCGAATATGGTATCCGCGGCCAGGGATTGTCGCTGGTGATCTTTGCGGGGATCGTGGCGCGTATGCCGGCGAATCTGATCACCCTGCTGGCTGATCCAACCACGCGCTGGTTCCTGCTTGCCTTCACGTTGATTGTCATTACGTTGACCGTTTTTGCCATTGTGTATGTCCAGCAGGGGCGCCGCAATGTTCCGGTTATGTATCCGGGACGCCGCATGGGCAACCGCATGTCCATGCCGGTCAAGGGTACGCTGCCTTTGATGGTGAATCTGGCGGGCATGATTCCGTTGATCTTTGCAAGCGCCATTTTGCAGTTCCCGGCGATTATCGCCAGTTACTTTACAAACTCAACAAACGCAACCGTCAAGAACATCGCTCTCGGAATTCAAAGTACACTTGGCGGCACGGGAACGAATAACTGGGTTTACTGGTTGTTGTACTTTCTGATGGTTGTGTCCTTCACGTTCTTCTATACCTCCGTGCTTTTCGAACAGCAAAATTACGGAGATAACTTGAGAAAAGTGGGCGCGCAGATTCCGGGCGTTCATACCGGCGAGCCGACGCAAAAATACCTGAACAAAGTCCAACAGCGTATTACACTGCCCGGCGCACTCTTCCTGGGTTTGGTGGCGGCGATGCCGTTCTTCCTCAGCAAATTGCTGGCGCTGTTCAATATTGCCTCTGCGTCTTCATCCGCCGGTTTGTTCCTGGTTTCTTCCGCCGGCCTGCTGATCGTGGTCGGCGTGGTGCGCGATCTGTTCATGAACATCGACGCGGAGTTGAGGCTTCACGGTTATCAGGACTCGCTGTTGGTACGTTAGAAGACAGGAGAAGACATGGCGACATACATTGTTCTGCTCGGCCCCCCTGGAGTTGGTAAAGGAACGCAGGCAAAGATACTCGCCGAGAAAACAGGATTGGTGCATGTCTCTTCTGGAGATTTGTTTCGAGAGAACATTAAGAACCTGACCGAACTGGGAAAACTCGCCAAGTCCTTTATGGACAAGGGCGAATTGGTTCCCGATGATGTGACCATTGCGATGATCAAGGACCGCCTCGCCCGTCCGGACTGCAAAGCGGGCGCCATTTTAGACGGTTTTCCCCGCACCCCGGCTCAAGCGGACGCGCTGCAAAGAATGTTGGCAGGCATCAACGGCGATGTAAAGGTCGTTCCTTTCATCACCGCCGCGCCTGAAATTCTGATCGAGCGCGTAAGCGGCCGCTGGACTTGCAAGGCGCAGGGACACATCTATCACCAAAAGTTCAATCCGCCCAAAGTGGCCGGTAAATGCGACATTGACGGCTCTGAACTTTATCAGCGCGAGGATGATAAGGCGGAAACGGTGGCGCATCGCATCAGCGTTTATCTCGAACAGACGTCGCCGTTGGTTGATTATTATCGAACACAAAGGAAATTGGTTGAAATTGACGGCACTCAGCCGATCGAGAAGGTCAC
>JBHORD010000085.1:0-4810 GCA_042408355.1 Anaerolineales bacterium | reverse complement strand
CACAAATTCGCTGAATCCAAGTACGATAGGTCTCGTTGATCGGCATTGGAACCTCCGGGTGAAATCGTTTGTGGTAAAACAACTTTACCCGATTTCTTTTGCCGATCAATACCTTTTCATCAAACTGTCAGGTCGCTAGTTTTATGACAACTCCTCAACCTCAACACTCCCCCACTCTCCTAAAACCCGCCAGGCCGGTCGGCATCATCGGCTACGGCGCGTATGTGCCGCGTTATCGTCTGCCTGCCAAGGAAGTCGCGCGCGTATGGACGGGCGGCAAAGGCGGACTTCCCATCAAAGAGAAAGCCGTCCCCGGCCTCGATGAAGATGTCATCACGATGTCCATTGAAGCGGCGCGCAACGCCATGAAGCGCGCCCAAATTGACCCGTCCGAATTGCGCGCCGTCTGGGTTGGATCGGAGTCGCATCCGTACGCGGTCAAGCCCACATCCACGCTGGTTGCGGAAGTCATCGGCGCAGTCCCCAACACGCAAGCCGCCGATTGGGAATTCGCCTGCAAAGCCGGCACCGAAGCGCTCGTCGCCGCGATGGGATTCGTCGGCTCGAACATGGCGCATTACGCCATGGCCATCGGCATGGACACCGCGCAAGGCAGGCCCGGCGACGCGCTCGAGTACACCGCAGGCGCGGGCGGCGCGGCATACATCCTGGGTCCCGCGGAAGAATCGCTGGCGGTCATCAACGCCTCATATTCCTACGTGACCGACACGCCCGACTTCTGGCGCCGCCCCGAAGCCAAATATCCCGAACACGGCATGCGCTTCACGGGCGAGCCCGCTTACTTCAAACACATTACCGAAGCCGCCACGCATTTGATGGAAGCAATGGGCACGACCGCCAGGGATTACAAGTGGGCCGTCTTTCATCAGCCAAATACAAAGTTTCCTCAACGTGTCGCCTCTCAACTCGGCTTTTCGATGGATCAGATTCAACCCGGACTTCTCGTGCCTGTGATCGGGAACACGTACGCGGGCGCGGCCATGATCGGCCTGACCGCGACCCTGGACATTGCCGAACCCGGCGACAGAATCCTGGTCGTCTCATTCGGATCGGGAGCGGGTTCCGACGCCTTCGATATTCTCGCCACCGACAAATTGTCCGCGCGCCGCGACCGCGCCGTGAAGACGCAGGAATACATCGCCCGCCGCACCGAAATTGATTACGCCACCTACGTCCGCTATCGCGGGAAATTGCAGATGAAATAAAACGACCGCTGGTCGAGTAGCCCTGCGTGCTTTTCGCAGAGTGTATCGAGACCGGGCGATAACGCCCAAATTGAAATCATAAGATGTGGTCTCGATACGAGCAGGAAGAACGCCTGCTCTACTCAACTACCGTAATTAATGAAGAGTTTATATGGCATGGATGTATATTCTTGAATGTTCGGATGGTTCATACTATGTCGGCTCTACAAGAGATTTAGAAGGCCGTCTCTTTCAACATCAGGCAGGAAAAGGCGCAAAATATACATCGCGACGATTGCCAGTCAAATTGGTTTATTCTGAAGAATACGAACGTGTTACTGATGCATACGCAAGAGAAAAGCAAGTTCAGAATTGGAGCAGGGCAAAGCGCGAAGCATTGATAAATGGTCGTCAAGAAATGCTTCCGAAGCTCGCAAAGAAAGATTTTGGAAAAAGAAAGAATAAAACGCTGGTCGAGTAATCCCGTGCTCTTCGGGATGTATCGAGACCAGCAAATAAAATGCAAAAAGGAATTATCAGATATTTTGAAATAGGCGGCCTCGATACGGATCCCGGTACGCTTCGCTACTCGATCCTACTCGACCACCGAGGTAAATGAGGATTTATGACAGATGTAGTTATTGCAGGCATTGGACAAACTGAAGTCGGCGAACATTGGGACATTGGCTTGCGCGACCTCGCGTTCGCCGCGATCCAAGATGCAATCAAAGATTCGGGGGGCTTGCGTCCACAGGCATTGTTCGCGGGCAATATGCTCGCGCCGAATCTATCCAACCAGGCGCATCTCGGCGCGCTGCTCGCAGACTACGCCGGGCTTGCCGGCATCGAAGCCGTGACTGTCGAAGCGGCGGGCGCATCGGGCGGCGCGGCATTACGGCAGGGTTATCTGGCGGTTGCAAGCGGCATGGCCGATGTTGCGCTCGTGGTCGGCGTGGAAAAATTCACCGATAAAGTCGGCTCCGGCGTGGACGCGGCGCTTGCCACAACAAGCGACTCGGATTTTGAAGCCGTGCAAGGTTTGACGCCGGCTGGTCAGGCCGCGTTGTTGATGAAACGTTACATGCACGAATATCAAGTTCCCGCCGATGGTTTCGCAGGCTTTGCATTAACCGCACACGCCAACGGAGCAAACAATCCATGCGCCATGTATCGCAAGGCCATCAAACTTGAAACATACACAAAAGCCGAGATGGTCAGCGATCCGCTCAACCTGTTCGACGTTGCTCCCAACGCGGACGGCGCGGCGGCTGTGATCTTGACGCGCGGCGAACTTTTGCCAAAGGATTTCTCGCATCCGCTCGTGAAGATTGCGGGTTCGGCCTCCGCAGCAGATACACTTGCGCTGCATGACCGCAAAGACATGCTTTATTTCGAAGCCGCGCAAATTTCCGCAGGCAGGGCGATGAAACAGGCAGACATCACGCTCGATCAAATCAACTTCTTTGAATATCACGACATGTTCAGCATTTATGCCGCGCTCGAATTGGAATCCGTGGGATTTGCGATTCGCGGACAGGGATGGAAGCTGGCTGCGGATGGTTCGATCTCGCTAAAGGGTCGCATCCCGTCCGCGACGATGGGCGGACTCAAGGCGCGCGGCTTTCCCGGCGGCGCGACCGGCGTGTACCAGGCTGTCGAAGCGGCGGCCCAGTTGCGAGGTCAGGCAGGAGCGAATCAGATCGCGGGCGCGAAATATGGATTAATCCAGTCGCTCGGCGGGCCGGCGTCCACAGCCGTGTCTCACATCCTGCAAAGATTGGACTAGACTGTTATCAGACATGACAGCCAGGCAGTCTGATAGTTCCTGAGAGTCCTGCTGGATAGAATTAGCCTCGCAGAAAGGAAACGCACTTATGGAAATTCCGAGACATTGGCGATTGAAGCAACAACGATACTCCCTTGTGGGCGAGGTTTGCCCTCATTGTGATAACAAAATTTTCCCGCCCCGCGACGTTTGTCCGAATTGCGGCGGCGAAGCCAAGGAACTCTATACGTTCAGCGGCAAAGGCGAAGTTTATTCATACACCACAATTTATGAGGCTCCCACTGGTTTCGACGCCAACGCGCCGTACACCGTGGCGCTGGTCAAATTGGAAGAGGGCCCGATGGTGACGGCTCAATTGACCGATCTCGATAACACGCCTGTTGAGATCGGTATGCCTGTCGAAATGGTCACACGCAAGATGAGAAATGACGGGGATGAAAGAGGGTTGATCGTTTACGGGTATAAATTTCGTCCCGCTCAATTTATGCACTAAATAGAGAAAACTTTCGAAATTCAACGAACACCCCTGCATACAGGGGTGTTTTTGTTTGGACTTGCGTTTAGTTTTTTCTGGAAATATGCCCGACGATGTATGCTGCATCCTTGCCCACCCCTCCAAGCAGTGCAGAATTGAACGCCGTCTGGAACAGCAAGCCAAGGAAGTACAGGCCGTCCGTTCTTTGAACAACCCCGGAATTATGACGCGGATAACCATCTTGATCAAAAATCGGAAGGTCGATCCAACGGTAATCCGGACGGAAACCAGTTGCCCAAATCACGCCATCCGCTGGCAGAATACGATTGTCTTCTAATTGCGGTTTTCCATTCTGGATGTTTTTCACCTTTCCAACGAGTTCGACGCCGGCTTTGGCCAACTCCTGGCGACGTGCGCGGCCCAGTGGATGACCATGATGGAGAAAACCCTCCCTTGCTTTGCGCCCGATTGGGGTATGTACTGTAAGAATACGACTCATTAACCACCAGGCTGGTCGGCCTCCAAAGGCCATCCCTAGTCCGCTCGCGATAGGAAGACGCCCGACATCGCGGCCGGCCAACCAGACATGTTTGCCAGCCTTTGCAAGTTCCAGCGCAATCTCTACGCCGGAATTTCCTGCGCCTACTACGAGAACCTGGTTGGCTGGGATTTGCTGAGGGTTGAGATAAGCGCTCGTATGTATTTGAAAGATGTTTTTCTCCAGGTCGCCAGCAAATGAGGGCAGGCGCGGAACTTGATAGGGACCAGTGGCCACGATCACATTCCTGGCTAGAAATGTGATTGAACCGGCCAAGATGCGGTACCCATGAGTTTCCTGGGTAAGGCGCTCCACTTTTATGTTGTGGCGTATGGGCAGTTGGAATTGATTGGCGTAGCTTTCCAAATAATCTGCCATCTCATCCTTGGATGGAAAGTAATTGTCCGGTTTCGGATAGGGGAAGCCGGGCAGGCCGTCAAACTGGCTGGGACTAAACAAGCGCAGGCTGTCCCATCGCTTACGCCAGGATGCGCCTGTCCGAGGCTGCTCATCCAGGATGATAAAATTCTTCTTCCGAAGCGTGAGGAAGTATCCAGCTGCCAAACCGGCCTGTCCCCCACCAATGATAATTGTTTCGAATGTTTCGCTTCGGTTTGTAGTATCGTTAATCATGGATCTGCTCCTTTTTATGTTTGCAGGTATCACTTCGGCGGAATCGCTATTGGCAGTTTCTTTGTTGCCTCGCTTGAATATCTTTTCGGCATCCAGGCATTCAAAGGTTGCGGCAAACCCGCCCTGTGGACTTCGTTAGTGACCCTGGCGGTTGCCATGATGTCCATCGGTTT
>JBHORD010000084.1:0-17294 GCA_042408355.1 Anaerolineales bacterium | reverse complement strand
GGCCAACGTAACGAAACGATCCACCGCTGTACAAGATGCGCGCCGCCTCCAGACTGACGCAAACCAGCGACGCGCATCTTGTACAGCGGTGGATCGTTTCGTTACGTTGGCCTCGTGTGGAATCTGTTCCTGGCATGGATTCCCTTCGTGTTGGCTTTTCTCGCCTATATCCTTTCCTGGCAGCGCGCTTTGATGTACTTTGCCATTCCCGCGTTTGCTTTTCTCTGGCTCATTTTCTTTCCCAACGCGCCATACATTCTGACCGACTTGCAGCATCTCAGCCAGGGCCCAAGTAACGTGCCGATTTGGTATGATGTCATCCTGTTGATATGGTTTTCATGGACAGGTATGCTGCTTGGCATTGTGTCGCTCAACCTGATGCAGGAAATCATCAAACGTGAATTCAACCGCTGGTTCGGGTGGGCGTTTGTTTTGATTGTCGCAGGCTTGAGCAGCGTCGGTATTTACATTGGAAGATTCATTCGGCTCAACAGCTGGGATGTGTTTCAGGATCCGGGGCAGACCGCTACGAATCTTTGGGATTGGCTTTCTGATCCAAGCCTGAGATCGGTCGGTTTCATCGCTCTTTATACCCTCTTCTTCATCTTCGTCTATTTGACGATCTACGCCTTCGGACATGTTCTGCAAGAGCAAGTGGAGACAAACTGATGACGGCCGTAATTGTGATCCGAGGCGGCGGTGATCTGGCGAGCGGCGTCGCACTGCGATTGCGCCGCGTCGGCTTGAACGTCGTCGTCATCGAACTGCCTCAGCCGCTCGCAGTCCGGCGCGCCGTTTCGTTTGCAGAAGCCGTTTATGAGGGTCAGATTACGGTGGAAGGCGTGACTGCGCGCCTGACCTCTGCGGATCAATATCAAGTCGCGATGGAGGCGGGCGAGATTCCTGTCGTGGTGGATCCGGACGCCAGCATTCTGCAAAATCCTTTGCTCATCAGTCCGCGTTTTACTGTGGTTGTGGATGGACGTATGCTTAAGCGCGCCCCCGAGCCTCTGCCCATTAAACCCTTACTGCATATCGGGCTTGGCCCCGGTTTTATCGCCGGCGAAAATTGTGATGCAGTGATCGAAACGCAACGCGGACACACAATGGGCCGCGTGATCTGGAAAGGCTCAACGAACGCCGATTCATCCCAACCCGAAGGCGATCCGCGCCGTGTATTGCGCGCTCCGTGCGACGGCGTTTTGAAATCCGAAGCGAAGATTGGCGGTCATTTTGATTCGGGTCAGCCCATCGCGGCGATCAACGATGAGGTCATTACCGCCCCGTTCGCGGGAGTTCTGCGCGGTTTGTTGCGCCCGGGCTTGAATGTCTCAAAAGGTTTAAAGATCGGCGATCTCGACGCGCGCGACGATCCGCGTCTGTGCGAACTCGTCTCAGACAAATCATTGGCCGTCGGCGGGGCTGTGCTTGAAGCGCTGTTTGCGCGCCCCGAAGTCAAGGAAATATTGTGGGCATAGCATGATTTCATAAATTGCCGTGCTATAATGACTCTATGACAACTCCGATTCCCTCGCAACAAAGTGCAACACAAACTCCCCCTCCGCCGACTGCGGAACAAATCGCCGCCCGCGCCGCGCAGGAAAGGCAAATGAGGGCGGCCATCGCCTCGGCGGTTGCCATTGCGGTCGTCGTGCTGGCATTATTGATCGCGGGCATTTATTTCCTCATGCGGCCGCAAACGCCCGCCGACGAAGTTGGCCGAATCCGCGATGTTTTCATCATTGTCGTCGGACTGGAGACGCTGGTAATCGGCGTGGCGCTTGTCATCTTGCTGGTACAGCTTGCCAGCTTGATCAACCTCCTGCAAAATGAGGTTCGCCCCATTTTGCAGGCTACCACCGAAACCATCAACACCCTGCGCGGAACGGCAGAGTTCCTTGGCGAAAGCGTCATCGAGCCGGTCATCAAACTCAATGGTTATCTGGCGAGTCTGCAACGTGTGTTAGAATTGATGGGAATTAAACGCAAATAGCAAATAATGAAAGGAGAAAATCCTATGGCATCCGATCATGATGAGTTTGGCGCATTTCTTGTTGGCTTCATTGTTGGCGGTTTGACCGGTGCAGTGGTATCGCTTTTGTTCGCGCCGCAAAGCGGCGAAGAAACACGCGCATTGATTCGCGACAAAAGCATCGAATTGCGTGATATGGCTTCTCAGTCCGCGGAAGAGGCATTGGCCCGCGCGGAAGCCGCAGCCGCCGAAGCCCGCGCCCGGGCTGATGAATTGACGAAAATCGCCCGCACACGTGCGGATGAACTCGCGAAGGAAGTCCGCGCACGCGGCGAAAGCGCCTTGGAAGCGGTCCGCAAACCAGCCGCCAAGAAAACCAGCGGCGATACGCCGTCCGCTTCGTGAGTGGAAATTGACGCGAACAAGGGTTTGACCCATGAGTCAAACCCTTGTTTTGTTTTTGGACAGATGCGTCTTATCGCGCGCTTCATGCGTTTTTTCTTTCACCATTTTTATCATACGCTGGCATGGACGTATGATTTCGTCGCGGCGGTCGTTTCGATCGGACGATGGAACGATTGGATCGAAGCCTCTCTGCCCTTTATCCAGGGGACTCGTGTTCTTGAAATTGGATACGGAACCGGATTTTTACAACGGGCTTTGCGGGAATCGCGGGACCTGCTCAACCCGGACTCGAAGCGGCTCATCATGGGGCTGGACGAATCCAGGCAGATGGCGCGTCTCGCCAAACGCCGTCTGCAGAAATACGGCTTCGATCAACTCAATTTGACGCGCGGTCTGGCGCAACGTCTCCCCTTCCCGGCGCGATCCTTCGATACAGTGGTTGCCACATTTCCATCCGAATACATATTTGACACGCTCACGATATCCGACGTTCATCGCGTCCTGGTTGACGGAGGGCGCTTCGTTATCATTCCTGCCGCGTGGATTGTGGGACGAAAAATCCAGGACCGGTTTGCCAGGTGGCTTTCTCGCGTCACAGGCGAAACGCCGCCTGGCCTCCGCGAGGTTATTGCCAGCCGCACGGTTCGCCCACTGGAGAACGCCGGATTCGATGTTGAAGTTCACGAATCGGAAATACGGTCAAGCGTTGTGATGGTTATCGCCGCGTGCAAATAATCGTCAGCCGCCGGGTGGTCTGCGTCAAAACCAAATATTGGCGGCATGGAAGCCGGCCCGTCACGTGCAAGCCAGGTTTTTGCGCGCCCGCGCCTTGACGCAATTTTCCTTTGCCGCTATAATATTTAGGCGTGCCTAAATTATATTTTAGCCAAAACTGCCAATGCCGGAATTGCTAACCGATTCGATCCAGGATTATCTTAAACTCATATATGAACTCACCGAAAGCGGCGAGACTGCCAGCACAACCGCCCTTGCGGCGCGGCTCAATATTTCACCCGCCTCCGTCACGGGCATGGTGCAAAAGCTTTCGGCGATAAAACCCGCGCTGGTCGCTTATAAGAAACATCAAGGGGTCACGTTGACGGCCGCAGGCAGACGTGCGGCGCTTGAAGTGATACGCCACCATCGCCTCATCGAGGCCTGGCTTGTGCAAACTCTCGGATATTCGTGGGATGAGGTGCATAACGAAGCCGACAGACTCGAACATGCCATCTCGGAAGAATTCGAAACGCGGATTGCGAACGCGCTGGGACATCCGGAACGCGATCCGCATGGCGAACCGATCCCAAACGCGGAATTGATTATGCCGGCCGATAACAGCATATCGCTTGCGTTGTTGAAACCCGAACAGGAAGCTACCGTCCGCCGCGTCCGCGCCCAGGATGCCGGGCTGTTACAATACCTCGAAGAACTTGGATTGATTCCAGGGGCGCGCGTGAAAGCGTTGGAAGTATCGCGCTTCGACCAGGTCATGCAATTGCGAATTCGGGGGCGGAAGGAAACAGTGGCGCTGGGGCCGGCGATTACAAACCGAGTCTTCGTCGAAAGATAAACACAATTGGTGATACATGAAACAACCCACTTCCATTGCGAACGATCAATCCACGCTTGCAACCGCCAGCGAAGTTCTTTCAGGAAAAAGCAACAAAGGATGGTTTGCGCGGCTTCTGCCGTTCCTTGGGCCGGCTTTCATCGCCAGTGTGGCTTATATGGATCCCGGCAACTTCGCTACAAATATTCAGGGCGGCGCAAAGTTTGGTTACGAACTGTTATGGGTGATTCTGGCGAGCAACTTGATGGCGATGTTATTACAATCTCTATCGGCCAAACTGGGAATTGCAACGGGACGAAACCTTGCCGAACACTGCCGCAACCAATTTTCAAATCGTGTCGTGATTGGAATGTGGGTGATCGGTGAAGTGGTGGCCATGTCCACGGACCTCGCCGAATTTCTTGGGGCGGCGCTGGGATTCAATTTATTGTTCGGGATGCCATTGTGGCTTGCAGGTTTGCTGACGGCGATAGTAACCTTCCTGATTTTAGGACTCGAACGTTACGGCTTCCGCCCTCTCGAAGCAGTGATCACGGCCATGATCGCCGTCATCGCGATTTGTTATCTGGTCGAGACAACGCTCGAGCGGCCGGACCTGACGACCGTTTTATATTACACATTCGTTCCGCATTTCTCCGGCACAGAAAGCGTACTGCTTGCAACCGGAATTCTCGGCGCAACTGTAATGCCGCACGCGTTGTACCTGCACTCGGCGCTGACCCAGGGCCGAATTGTCGCCAACAACCCCGAACAACAAAAGCGTTTGTTCCGCTTTGAGCTGGTGGATGTGTTTATCGCCATGGGATTAGCCAGCGCCATCAACGCCGCCATGTTGATTATGGCCGCTACCACTTTCTTCAACCATGGCCTGACAACCATTGGCACCATTGAAGAGGCGCATCGCACGCTGGAACCCTTGCTGGGATCAGCCGCATCATGGGTGTTTGCCATTTCTCTTCTTGCTTCCGGGCTTTCCTCCTCATCCGTCGGAACAATGGCCGGACAAGTCATCATGCAGGGTTTCCTTCATCGGCACATTCAACCCTGGGTGCGGCGCGTAGTAACAATGGTGCCGTCGCTCATTGTGATCTTCCTCGGACTGGATCCAACCCGTACGCTCGTGATCAGCCAGGTTGTGCTTTCGTTTGGATTGCCGTTCGCCATTATTCCGCTCGTGATGTTTACCAGCAGACGTGATATTATGGGGGAACTGGTCAACAAGCGCATCACCACCATCGCGGCCAGTAGCGTGGCGGCTCTTATTATCGCCCTGAATCTATTTCTCATCTACCAGTTATTCTTCGGCGGATAAGCCATGTTCAAACACATCCTTGTCCCGTTAGATGGATCAAAACTTTCGGAGGCCTCGCTGGCCCCTGCCGCTTTTTTGGCGGAGAAACTTTCCTCGCCTGTGACGCTGCTGCATGTCATCGAACAGGATGCGCCGGAAGAGATACACAAAGAACATCATCTCACCAAACCCGACGAAGCGGAGGCATATCTCAAAGACGCCGCCCAACGCGCGTTTCCGTCCAGCGTTAAAGTTGAGACGCATGTTCACACCGCGCCGGTTTCTGATGTGGCCCGCAGCATCGTTGAACACGCGAAAACCGAATTTCAGCCCGACCTTATTGTCACCTGCACGCATGGGCGGGGCGGCGTGCGCGACGTTCTTTTTGGAAGCATCGCTCAGCAGATTGTTGCGCAGGGACAAACGCCATTGTTGCTGATCAAGCCCGGCGGCCCTCCCTTCAAACTGGACCAGATCCTGATCCCGCTCGATCCGGACTCGATGCACGATGACAGTCTTGCCATGTCAATGTTATTCGCAAAAAACTTTGATTGCGAGCTCCATCTATTGAGCGTCATCCCCACTTTTTCAACGCTGGCAGGCGAGCAGGCCGCGGCCGGCAATCTGATGCCTGTCACTGCGCAAGCCTTCCTCGATATGAAGGAGGAGAATGCCGGCAAGGATCTTCAAATACACCTCGATGAGTTTCGCGGAACTGCATTGAGGGCCACTGCTGAAGTTGCGCGCGGGGATCCGGCGTCCACCATCGTAAGAATCGCGGAACAATCAGCGGCAGATATGATTATTTTGACCACGCATCGCAAGGCCGGCATGGGCGCGTTCTGGGCGCGCAGCGTCGCCCCGAAGGTAGCCCAAAAGACAAAAGTCCCGCTTCTGCTTATTCCCCTCACCCAAAACAGGTGAGAGCGCCGGCATGGAGACGACACGAAAAATAAACGCCCGCGCAGGAAGGAATACGGATATTAGGACGATGCAATGAACAACAACGAAGATAAATCCAAATTCATCAGAGGCCTGCAAATTGCCCTGCAAAAAGAACGCGCGACAAAGCGAATCTATCTGGCGCTGGCCAAAAACGAATCAAACGAGACGCGTCGAAAGGCATTAATGGGTCTGGCGGAAACCGAAGCGGGTCATGCGGAACGATGGATGGCGCGCCTCAAGGAGCTGGGCGCAGAGATTCCTCCCGACCGCGATACGTTACGCGAGCGGATTTGGCGCTGGGTGCTGGTGCAAAGCGGAACGGATAATGCCTTGAAGCGCATCGAAAGCGCCGAGGATTTGGATACAGAAATGTACGAGGCGCTGGCACAGCTCGCTCCCAGCGATACAGTTCAATCTGAAATCCGTTCGGTTTTACATGACGAGTCCATTCATGCCGGCGCCATGCAGAGGACGTCCACGCCGGCGGCTTCGCCGCTCAGTCCACAAGCCATGCTGGATACAATTCTTCACCGCGAAAGCTGGCATCGTCAAGGCGGCGGCTGGATCGGCCAGGCCATTTATGGAGCGAATGACGGTTTGGGTTCCGTCTTCGGAATCGTTTCCGGCGTCGCAGGCGCCACTGCCGGCGGCCCGGCTGTTTTGATTGCCGGCTTGGCCGGCATGCTGGCATCCGCTTTGTCCATGGGCTCCGGTGCCTATCTTGCCACCAAAGCCGAACGCGAGGTTCAGGAAGCCGAGATTCGACGCGAACGCCAGGAGCTTGAAATTCATCCCGAAGAGGAAGAGGAAGAACTGGCGCTTTTCTATCAGCTCAAAGGCGTGCCGGAAGATGAAGCAAAAACGCTGGCGTCGCGTTTGATCGCACAGCCGGAGTCTGCGCTCAAAACATTGGGAAGCGAAGAACTCGGTTTATCCGAACAATCCTTTCCGAATCCGTGGATTGCCGCGTTATCAGCGACGTTGTCCACCGCCACCGGCGCTTTCATCCCAATCGTGCCATTTTTCTTCACGGAAGGTTACCCGGCAATCATTGCCTCCTTTGTCATCAGCACATTGGCGCATTTCATGATCGGCGCGGCAAAAACGGTCGTAACGGGATTAAGTCCGTGGAAAAGCGGCGCGGAAATGACCGTCGTTGGTCTTGGCGAAGCCCTCATTACATACGGATTGGGTCTCGTATTTGGACCGGTTGTAAAATAATAAAGGCGTAACCAAAAAGGTCTGGATCGTAAAAGCATCCAGACCTTTTTGATTTATCAATTGACGGTTAAGGATTTGTCTGACCCCAACGCCCGCCACGCATCATCCCGGACCCGATGGGTTGACCGGTTCCATTGCACGGACCGGCGCCCGCGCCCATCCTGTAACCGAATCCGCCCTGGCCAAAGCCGCGTGACTTCATCCACGCCGCCTGATCAGCCGTGATGACGCCTGCGGCCACAGCCGCGTCTAAAGCCTTTGAACGCGCGCCCGCCAAAAGCGTCGGAATCTGATCCGCTGCGATTCCCTGCGAGAGGGCGATCTGGTAAACAGTCTCGCCATTCGTAAGGCGGGCCTCCAGCGCGTCGGGCGTCAGCTTCAAAGCATCGGCATAGGCTTTGATAATGTAATCGTGCAAGGGGCCTTCGCCGTTGGAAATCATTGGGCCGCGCCCTCCGCCAAAGCCTTGAGCGGCCGCTGCGCCTACGCCAATGACGCTCAGCGCAGTCAATAACAATGCAACCATCAGAATAGTTTTTTTCATGTTCATACTCCTTTACGAATTTCAGCAGGATTTTTTCCTGTTGATCTGCGTAAAGAATACTGCGCGAGTGTAAAGAATTTGTGAAGGCCCGTCAAAGGTTTTGAAAAGAAAAAGCGTCGTCAGATTGCCCGCTGTTTCCTGTTTGCTGTTATTCCTCCCCTGCCAGCAATTTGATACGCTCCCACGGTTTCAAATCCGCCTCGTCGGCGAGGATGGCTTTCAATTCATACATTTCGTCGCGCAGCGCGGCCGCCTTCTCGAATTCCAAATTCTTCGCGGCTTCTTTCATCTGCTTTTCCATCTCATGAATGATCTTCTCCAATTCGCCGCGCGAAGCCTTATCGCGTTTCGTGCGATAGGCGGCTTTTTCCTCGCCGACCGCCGCCCGTTCTTTGCCTTCGACGGATAATTGATCGGTCAAATCGCGGATCGCCTTGTGAATACTGACCGGCGTAATACCATGCTCCTGGTTGTATTTCAATTGTTTCGCGCGGCGGCGATTCGTTTCGGCGATGGCCGCGTTCATCGAATCGGTGATGTGATCGGCGTACATGATGACGCGCCCGTTCACGTGACGCGCCGCCCGCCCAATGGTCTGGATCAGAGCCGTCTCGGAGCGCAGGAAGCCCTCCTTGTCTGCGTCCAGAATGGCGACGAGGGAAACTTCCGGTAAATCGAGTCCTTCGCGCAGAAGGTTGATGCCGACGATCACATCGAAAACGCCAAGCCGCAAATCGCGCAGAATGCCGACGCGTTCGAGCGTTTCCACTTCCGAATGCAAATAGTGGACTTTGATTCCAAGCTCCATCAGGTAATCGGATAAATCTTCCGCCATGCGTTTCGTTAGGGTTGTAACCAGAACCCGTTCGCCTCGTTCGACGCGTTGGCGAATCTCGCCGATCAAGTTATCCACCTGCCCGGCAATCGGCCGCACCTCCACTTCGGGATCAACCAGACCCGTCGGACGGATGATCTGTTCCACAACTTGTTCGGCGCGTTCCATTTCATACGGTCCCGGCGTGGCTGACATGTAGATCGTATATCCCATGCGCTGTTCGAACTCATCGAACTTAAGCGGACGATTGTCCACCGCGCTCGGCAAACGGAAACCATATTCGACCAGAGTCTCTTTGCGCGAGCGGTCGCCGTGATACATGCCGCGGATTTGCGGAATGGTCATATGGCTCTCGTCAATGACAAGCAGGTATTCGCTCGGCAAAAAATCAATCATCGTCCACGGATGCGTGCCCGCGGCGCGGCGATCGAGATGACGCGAATAATTTTCGATGCCGGAGCAATAGCCGACTTCCTTCAACATTTCAAGATCGTAGCGCGTGCGCTGTTCGATTCTCTGCGCTTCGATCAGTTTGCCTTCCGACTTGAACAATGCGATCCGTTCTTCGAGTTCTTTTTCGATGTCGGCGATCGCCTCCTTCATGCGGTCGGCATCTGTGAGATATTGCTTGGCCGGGTAAATCGAAATTTCCTTCGGCTCGTCATAGATTTCGCCCGTCAGCGGATTGAACTGGATCATCCGTTCCACTTCATCGCCGAAGAATGTAATGCGGAATCCGCGTTTGTCCTCGTACGCCGGGATGATTTCCAGCGTGTCGCCGCGCACGCGGAAGGTGCCCGGGCGCAGTTCCATGTCGTTGCGTTGATATTGCGATTCGACCAATTGTCGAATCAGCGCGTTGCGCCGATACAACTGTCCAACCTGCAAAACAACGGTCCCTTTGCCGAATTCTTCAGGGCTTCCCAAACCATAAATGCAAGACACCGAGGCGACCACGATCACGTCTTTTCGAGAAACCAGCGAAGCCGTCGCCGCCAACCGCAAGCGTTCGATTTCCTCGTTAATCTCCGTCTCTTTTTCGATATAGAGATCATGCCTCGGCACATAGGCTTCTGGCTGGTAGTAGTCATAATAAGAAACAAAATACTCAACCGCGTTTTCAGGAAAGAACTCCTTGAACTCAGCATAAAGCTGTGCGGCAAGAGTCTTGTTGTGCGCCATGACGAGCGCGGGCATCTGCAATTGTTCGATGATGGATGCAATGGTAAACGTTTTGCCTGTACCGGTCGCGCCAAGCAAAACTTGATTCTTCATCCCTTTACGGACGCCTTCCACGAGTCTGTTAATCGCCTCGGGCTGGTCGCCGGTCGGTTGAAATGGAGCGTGAAGCTTAAAGGTCATTTGGACTCTTTTCTGGAAAGAACGTGCGTTCTATTATATCACCCCGTCCGCAGATGATACGGCACGTCAATCACCACGCGTTCCAAACCCGATTTGCGGCGTCCGTAAAGAAAGGCGGCTTTCAACAATAATGCGGTTTGATTATGAAGCAGGTTTTGCCACCAACTGGTTGTAACAAATTCGGGCAGCACGACCACAGCCAACTGCCCGTCGTTTTGTTCCGCATCGGTCTTGTCCAGATATTCCAGCAGCGGACCGATTAATGAACGATACGGCGACGGGACAATGACCAGCGGAATATCCGGCCACCATTCCTTCCACTCTTCGCTCACGCGGGACCCGGAGCCGGGGTCCATTTCGACATAGACGGCTGTCACGTTGGGCGATATGGACTGCGCGAATCGCACGGCGTTGACCATGCCGCGATGCACACCCGAAATCGGAATTACCACCCGCGCCGGAGCAACCGGCCTCAGCGAAGGAGGCAACCCGTGCAGTGAAAGCTGTTCGCGCACTTCCTGATAATGCAGATGAATGCGATGGAACGCCAGTACCATCAGCGGAATCAGCAAGATCGTGATCCAGGCGCCGCCTGTGAATTTGCTGATTGCCACAACGATCAACGTTGTTCCGGTGGCCAGCGCGCCGAGTCCGTTGATGAAGGATTTCCATATCCAGCCGCGGCCATGTTCTTTCAGCCAGTGCAGGACCATTCCCGATTGCGAAAGTGTAAACGCCAAAAATGCGCCAACCGCAAATAATGGAACCAGCAAATGCGTGTCGCCGCCGAATAAGATGATAAGCGCGGCGGTTCCTCCGCTTAACAAAACGATGCCGTTTGTGAACGCCAGCCGGTCGCCGAGACTGCTCAATTGACGCGGCAGAAAACCATCCTGTGCGAGAATTGCCGCCAGACGCGGGAAGCCTGCGAAACTTGTATTTGCCGCGACGGTCAAAATGGCAAGCGTTGCAAATTGGATAATAAAATAAAATGGACTGGTGCCAACGAGTCGCCGCGCCAGTGCGGAAAGGATTGTCTCCTGCGGCCCGGCAGTGACAAGAAAGAAACGCGTCAATGCAATGGTGCCGAGGAAAAGAGCCGCCATCAGGAAGGCCATAATCAGCAATGTGCGGCCGGCGTTTTTTGATTCCGGAGATTCAAAGGCGGGAACGCCATTGCTGATGGCTTCGACGCCGGTCAGCGCGGTGCTTCCGGTTGAAAAGGCGTGAAGGATCAAGAAAAGCGTCAATGGTTGAAGGACGGGAATGGAAACGGCATTCGGCGGGGTCGGGCCTTCCATGAAGAGTCGAGCAAGGCCTACAATAATCATGAGGAAATATGTGGCGATAAAAAAATAAACGGGAATCGCCATGGCTGTCCCCGTCTCTTGCAATCCGCGCAGGTTGAGCAGAGTAATGACCAGCAGAAGGAAAAGTGCGAGGGTCACGCGGTACGGCCAAAGTCCCGGAAAGGCCGAAGCAATGGCCGCCACGCCCGCCGTCAAACTGACCGCCGCGTTCAATAAATAGTCAATCAATAAGGCCGCCGCGGCGATCAATCCGGGAATCGTGCCGAGATTCGAACGCGCCACGATATACGATCCGCCGCCGTTTGGATAAGCGTAAATGGTTTGAAAATAAGACAGCGCGACCATCGCAAGCAGGCTCCCGATCGCGATGCTGATGGGCCAGGCGTAGGCAAGTCCTGCGGTTCCGGCCACAACCAGACTCAGATAAATTTCCTGATTGGCATACGCGATGGAAGCCAACGCGTCGGGCGAGAACGCCGCCAGCGCACGCAATTTGTTCAAACGTTTATGCCCGGCCGATACCGTAGGCAAGGCCGGGCCAATAATCCAATCCTTCAAATGGGTAAGCATAGTCTCTCCTCGTGAGTCCAGCCGGATTATAAACTCAATAACCTGCTATACTTGTTTCAAGAAAGGTATAAGGAATTTATGAGCGTCAAACAAATTACCATGCAGCCCAACAAACGCATCGCGTTGGTGGCTCACGATAACAAAAAACAGGATTTGGTCGAATGGGCCAAGTTCAATCGGGATTTGCTCGCTCATCACGAAGTGTTCGCCACGGGCACGACTGGCGAAATGCTGGAGCGCGAGCTGGGCTTTAAGATCACCAAACTGCAGAGCGGACCTTTAGGCGGCGACCAGCAAGTCGGGGCGATGATTGTGAACGATGAAATCAACTTTTTGATTTTCTTTTGGGATCCGCTGGAACCGATGCCGCACGATCCGGATATTAAGGCGCTCCTGCGGATGGCGGCGGTTTGGAACATCCCGATTGCCTGCAATCGTTCTTCGGCAGACTTCATGATTTCGTCGCCGTTGATGGATAGCGAATACCACCGCCTCGTCCCGGATTATGATGTCTACCGCAAACGGAAGATTCCAGTGGCCGAGGCAATGCCTAAAAGCCCGAAAGCTTCCGAGTCAAAATGAATATCGCTTTGCGGCCTTTACACACTCCGCGTTGAAGGTTGTCGCTTACTTTGCGCCGCCCGGACAACCCGCTATCCGGCATTTTGCAGTCCCTTTAATACCTCCAACAATTTTTCCATCCAATCGGCGTCTTTTCCGAAGGTGCACCAATACGCGCCTTTGCCGCCGCGCACATCGGGACCGAGATCGCGCAAGCGCTTCTCTTCACTGCCATTCGGCGAAGATGGGTAACGCAAAACGATTTGACCCGTTTCCCATCCTACAGAAGCCAGCCCGGCTTTTTCAGCGCGTAATTTGACGCGCATTTGATAAAACAGGTTTTCGACCATCTCAGGCAATTTCCCAAAGCGGTCGTTGAATTCGCTCGCCAGCGCTTCGATTTCCGTTTCGTCGCGCAAGTCGGCGATGCGGCGATATAAACGCAAACGCAAATCCTGGTCGGCGATGTAATCGGCGGGAATGCCGACGGCGAGAGGCAAATCCACATTGACGGGCATACTCATCGGTTGAAGAGTTGGAAGGTTGGAAGGTTGGGAGGTTGGAAAGTTAATTTGCGAACCTGCCAGCTTGTCAGCATAACGCAAGCGTCTCACCGCATCGGCGAGCAACCGCGTATAAAGATGAAACCCAACGGCTTGAATGTGTCCATGCTGGCGTGTGCCGAGCAGTTCGCCCGCGCCGCGGATTTCCAGATCGCGCATGGCAATGGAATAGCCCGCGCCAAGCTGTGTGTTTTCGGCAATGACTTCGAGCCGTTGCTGGCCCTCGACAGTCGGGGGAATTTTCCGGTGGCGGAAAAAGTACGCGTAGGCGCGCACCGCTCCCCGTCCGACGCGGCCGCGCAGTTGATAAAGCTGGGCAAGACCAAACGTGTCGGCGCGGTCCACGATCAGCGTATTTGCGTTAGGGATGTCGAGTCCGGATTCGATGATCGTCGTTGAAAGCAAAAGGTCCGTCTCGCCGGCGTTGAAGCGGTGCATCACGTCCGCAAGCTCCTGTTCGGGCATTTGGCCGTGACCGACATCAATGCGCGCTTCAGGCACAAGTTGAGTCAAATGCGCCTTCATTGCCTCAATGGTTTGCACGCGATTGTGAACAAAAAAGATTTGTCCGCCGCGTTCGAGTTCGCGCAAAACAGCCTGACGCACGAGCCGAGGCGAATAAGGTCCCACATGCGTGATAATCGGCAATCGCTCCTCGGGCGGCGTGTTCAAATTTGAAATATCGCGCACGCCGGTGAGCGCCATGTAAAGCGTGCGCGGGATGGGCGTGGCCGTGAGCGTGAGCACATCCACTTCCGTGCGGAGTTTTTTGAGATGTTCTTTGTGCGTCACGCCGAAACGCTGTTCTTCGTCAATGATGACCAGGCCGAGTTCCTTGAATTGCACATCGGGCGAAATCAAACGATGCGTGCCGATGACAATATCAATTTCGCCGAGAGCAAGGCCGAGCAAAATTTCACTCTGTTCGCGCAGTGAGCGGAAGCGCGAAAGCATTTCCACCTTTACCGGAAACGCGGCGAGCCTTTGCGAAAACGTTTCGAAATGTTGTTGAGCCAAAACAGTCGTCGGAACGAGCATGGCGACTTGCTTTCCGTCCATCACGGCCTTGAAGGCGGCGCGCAAAGCCACTTCCGTCTTTCCATAGCCGACATCGCCGCATAACAAACGATCCATCGGGCGCGGCGATTCCATGTCGCGTTTGATCTCGGCCAAGGCGCGCTTTTGATCTTCGGTCTCGACGTACGGAAAACTATCTTCCAATTCCTTTTGCCACTGCGTATCGGGTTTGAACTCGTAGCCCTGAACAACATTGCGCCGCGCGTAAAGATCAAGCATCTCCTGCGCGACTTGAAGAACCGCCTCTTTGGCGCGGCCTTTCTTTTCGTGCCACTCCTGACCGCCGAGGCGGTCCAGCGCGGGCTCCACGCCCTCCGCGCCCACATAACGCGTCAGCCGGTCGGCTTGATGCACCGGAACATATAACTGCCCGCCGCCTTCATATTCGACAGCCAAAAATTCGCGTTCGTGCCCGTCGAGATTTCTCTGCACCAGACCGGCAAATCTTCCGACGCCATGATCAATGTGGACGACGTAATCGCCGGGGCGCAGGTCCGAATACATCGTCTCCGGCGTTTCGACAATTGGCTTTTGCCGCGCGCGCGGTTGAGGACGTTCCCAGCCGAAGATTTCGGAATCGGTGATGAGATGAACGTTGTCAAGAATAAAACCTTCCGACAATGACGCATCTATAAATTGTGGATTTCCATCGGAGGGTGAGCCGCCTTCCTTCCATAGGTCCTGCAAGCGTTCGCTCTGCCGTGATACTAAAACGACTTGTTCGCCTTTCTCGATCAACGATGAAATATGATCTATAAATGGTTTGAGTCTGCCGCCGAATCTTTCATCGTGCCCAAAGCGCGAGGCGAGAGACCCGCCCTCGTCTGCATTCCCTCCCTCCATGTTGGGAGAGGGCGGCAGAGGGGAGGGGATGGCCGTCGAATAGCCCAACTCCAGAAATGTCCGTTCGTGAAAATCGTCCAGCAATTCGGGCCACGTGATATACGGGATGGGAAAATCGGGCGGGAGCGTCCCCTCTTCGATGCTTTCCTGTCTGAACTTGACGGCCTGCTCTTCGACTTCCGCCACCATACTTTCGACGACGGATAAATCATCAATCAACACCAACGATTTGGGCGGAAGATAATCCATCAAAGTTGCAGATTGTTGATGCAAAAGTGGGATGTGAAATTCCGAGATTTGAGATTCGATATTCGACAAATCGGTATTCGAAACATCGGGTATCGAATCATCTTTCACGATGAATTCGCGCGCCGGCGTAATCAAAATCGAATCCAACGTTTCGACTGTCCGCTGGGATGCCGGATCGAATCGCCGAATGGTTTCGATCTCGTCGCCGAAGAAATCCAGGCGGACAGGTAAATTTTCGGCAGGCGGCCAAACATCCAAAATGCCGCCGCGTCTTGAAAATTGTCCCGGTTCCAGGACGGTGTTGACGCGTTGATACCCGGTCTCCGCCCAGCTTCGCAACAAGACATCCGGTTGAGCCGATTGTCTGGCAGAAAGTTTTTTACACGCTTTGAGAAAATCGCGGCGCGGCATGGTGCGCGTCATCAAGGCGCGTGCCGAGGCGACGATGATCGGCGGCGTTTCTGGTTTACCGGCAAACGGCAAATGATACTTCGCTAACGCCGTCAGCGCCTGCAAACGTTCGCGGCGCGTGGTCGTGCCCCACGCGGCCGGTTCATAAAAGAGCGGATTCGGTTCGCCCAGCAAATAACGCGGCGACTTGATCCAGAATCCCAATTCATCGAACAAGGATAAAGCGTGGTCGGCGCGGTCGGTGACCAGCAGAATCGTTCGATTGAGATCGGCATGCATCGCCGCCAGCACCGGCAGACGCGCGGCGCGCGGCAACCCCAGCCCGGGAAGTTCTTTGCCCGATGGGATCTCTTTCAGCAATTGCCGATATTGGGGAAGCGTGCGGATTTTATCGAGAAGAAATTGCATGCCGATGTTTGATGCCGGATATTCGAATATCGAATATCGAGTATCGAATTACGATTCCCGAACGTCTCCATTAAACTTATTCATCGCCTTATCCAGCCCTTCTGTGACGAAGGTCAAGGCGGCTTCCGCGGCGCGGTCGAGAATCTCGGAAAGTAGTTTCATATCTTCTTTCGAAAAATCTTGAAGAACATAATCCTTCGGATCCATCCGTCCAGGCGGACGGCCGATGCCGAGTCGAAGCCTGGCGAAGTCCTGCGAGCCGAGATGTTCAATTGTGGAAGCCACACCTTTTTGTCCGCCGGCTCCGCCGCCGGGACGCATTCGAATCGTGCCAAACGGCAAATCCAGATCGTCGTGTGCGACGAGAATCTTTTCGAGCGGCAATTTATAAAAACGCGCCAATCCCTGCACGGAATGGCCGGAGAGATTCATGTACGTCTGCGGCTTGGCAAGGATCAGCTTGCGATTTTCATAAATTGCATCTGTGACGATGGCGTTTGATTGCAATTTCATACCGCGCGCAGCGAGTCGGACGATCAGCCGGTCAATCACCATGAAGCCAAAGTTATGGCGGTTGTTCCGATATTCGCGGCCCGGATTTCCCAGGCCGATAAGAAGAAAAGTGTCAAGTGTCATGTCTCAAGCATCAGGAGCGGCGTAAACGAATGATGATTCCAAAGATAAAGAACAAAAGCAATACCCCTGCCGCGCCTTTCCAAAACCCGGAATAGATTTCACTCGTGTTGATCGAAGCCGGATTCAACGGCAGGGGCGTCGGCGTAGAGGGGATGGGGCGCGGAGTGGAAGTAAAGGTCGGTGTAACGGCGAGCACGATCGCGGTCGGGATTTGAAGCGCAGACTGCGTTGACGTCGCAGTCGCCGTCGAAGTCGGCAGTGCGGTGTAATTCCGAACTCTGACCGTCACCGTCGCGTCTTGAAATGTTCCGTCCATCAGCGTCACACGCAGGCGCAGAATGTAATCGCCGTCTGTGATCGCAGTCGTATCCCAGGTTCCAAGCACGGCATTATCAACCGCGTTTGTTGAAGTTTGAATCAGAAACCAGGTATTCGCCGGGTCGGATGCGTAAGCAAAATCGAGTTCAGACGATGAAAAATTTGGTATATCCGTTGTGCCGCTGACGGCAACCTGACCTTGC
>JBHORD010000083.1:0-7573 GCA_042408355.1 Anaerolineales bacterium | reverse complement strand
CCACACAGGCAGAAAAGACTGACAAAAATCATCGACATCACAGAACAACTCGATTAGACTATCCATCAGGGGCTCCTTGGAATGCTTGTTTTCGCAAATCCAAGTTTACCCCAGGGAGCCCCTTATCCCGAATTCACGTTATATTAGACTTGGACTCCTCCTGTTTTATTGAGTTCCATAAATCAGATACAATCCAATCACACACAATGTCAACCTTCCCTTTATCCCGCCGCGATTTTCTTAAACTTTCAGGCGCAGGCTTGCTCGGCGCAGTGTTTGCCGAACTGCGGCTCGACCGTGTTCTCGCCGCGCCGGTCAAACAGGCACGCGCCACCTTGAGCGGAATCAGCTTGTATAGCGAGCCGACTTACAAATCGAATCAGCTTTACACCTTCAATCGCGATCAAGTTGTGAACGTGCTCGGTCAAGCCGCTGGCGATTACGGAAATCCGTACAACAACATCTGGTTCCAGATTGATACCGGCTACGCTTATTCCGGTTTCCTCCAGCCGGTTGAAACAAACTATCAAAAACCGGTTTTCAACATCCCCGCCTCCGGACAGCTCGGCGAGATCACCGTTCCGTACAGCGACACACATGTTGAGGCAAGCACGTGGTCCGACCGCGGCTATCGCGTCTATTACGCCACAACGCACTGGGTGACGGACATTGTCGTCAACCGTTACGAAAAAACAATCTGGTATAAAATTTACGACAGCGAAATTCACAACTCGCTTTATGTTCAAGCGTCAGATATGCGCCTTGTCCCGGGGGAGGAACTGGCTCCGCTTTCACCCGATGTTCCCGCCTCCGAAAAACATATTTACGTGGATGTGGCTACACAATCGGTTACCGCATTCGAAGGCGAGAAATCTGTTTTGACGGCGCGGTGTTCCAGCGGAGGCAAAGGCACGCGCACGCCGCTCGGCGACTTCACAACTTTTCACAAGGGCCCGACCATCCACATGACCAACGACGGCGCGGCCGGCGCGGGACATGGTTATGATCTGCCCGGCGTTCCGTGGGTCTCGTTCTTTACCGGGACCGGCGATTCGTTCCACGGCACCTACTGGCACAACGATTACGGCCAGCCGCGCAGTCATGGATGCGTGAACCTGCTTCCCGCCGACGCCAAATTCATTTATCGCTGGACCACGCCCGAAGTCCCGATAGATGTTCAGTATCTTTACAAACCGGGCGAGGGAACGAACGTCCAGATTGTTTCATCGAGTTCATGAGGAATCACCAAATCATGCCAAGACAACCTTTGTTTGCCGGTCTTGTTGTGGACGAAAACGACCGCGCCGTCGAAGCAACAACAGTCGGCGAAGAACCTTTTTATGTAATTGATGATGCCGGCTTCCGCCGCCACATTCCCGCCGAACAGGTGGATCGTCAGGTGCTGACGCACATGCAGGAAATGATGAAAGGCAGTGAGGATTACATTTCCGAGCAGACCGCCAAGATGCTGGGACAGGAAGATATTTTTACGAAAGCCGCCATCGAACAGCAACTCAAGAACATGGATCAGCAATTCGACGCGCTGATGCGGCAGGGCATTCCCGAGGAAGGACGCGCTTATCTCGGCATGCTCGGCTTCAAAGTGGTTATCAATTATCACGGCGAAGTCTTGCGCATCGAACAGCCCGGCGCGCCGGATGATGATGAAGGCGGAGAGGAATGATCCGGCCAGAACGATAAAAGCCGAGAAGCGAGAAGAAGCGATTCGCCGGATCGCTTCTTCCCGCTTTTTCCTCTTGTCGAAAGGGACAACATGGAAACCGTCGAAACCAAAGCCTCGCTTCAAAGCCTGCCGCGCAATATCTGGGCGGTGACGCTCACCTCATTTTTTACCGATATTTCATCGGAAATGATTTTCAACCTTGTGCCGCTTTACCTTGCCAATGTGCTCGGCGCTGGCACAGCCATCATCGGTCTGATTGACGGCATCGCCGAAACGGCCGCCAGTCTGATGAAAGTCTACGCTGGTTCGCTTTCCGATAAACTCGGCGGGCGCAAATGGCTGGCGGTGGCGGGATACGCGCTTTCCACAATTTCCAAGCCGTTTCTTTTTATTGCCGTCTCCTGGGAGTGGGTGCTCGGCGTCCGATTTTCGGACCGGCTCGGAAAGGGGATCCGCACGGCGCCGCGCGACGCCCTGGTCGCGGATAGTATTGACGAGAAACAACGCGGGCTGGCTTTCGGCGTTCACCGCGCCGGAGACACCGCCGGGGCTTTTCTCGGACTTGGGCTGGCGGCGCTCATCGTTTGGCTGACCGAAAAGACGGACCTCGATCTGACGCGGCACACCTTTCAAATCGCGGTATTGATCAGTTTCATTCCCGCTCTTTTGGCTGTGTTCGTTCTCATCGCTGGAGCGCACGACGTTCCCATGAAAACGAAACGAACTTCATCTCTGCCGTCGTTTGAAGGTCTCGATCTCCGCTTCAAACTTTTTCTTTTTGTGGTTGTTTTGTTCACACTGGGCAATTCATCCGATTCATTCATCATCCTTCTGGGGCAGAACCGCGGCCTGGATGTGGTCCAAATTATGTTGATGCTGATGACATTCAATTTTATCTATGCCTCGCTTTCGGGGCCGCTTGGTTCGTGGTCAGATCGGATCGGACGCCGCAGGTTGATCATCGGCGGATGGATTGCGTACGGTTTGGTTTATCTTGGCATGGCTTTATCGAATGCGGGCTGGCATGTGTGGGCTTTGTATGGATTGTATGGAATCTATTACGCCGCTACGGACGGAGTCGCCCGCGCGCTCGTCGCCGACTTTGTCCCCGCGGAGCGACGCGGCACAGCATACGGTCTTTACAACGCCGCCATCGGCCTCGCCGCTTTGCCTGCTTCTGTTATCGCGGGTATATTGTGGCAGGGCGTCGGTTCGTGGACAGGCTTCGGCGCCTCGGCGCCGTTTTATTTCGGCGCGGCATTGGCTTTATTAGCCGGACTTTTATTCTGGAGATTGGTGCCGGCAAAATGAGCATAAGTCTGCCGGTTCGAAGTTCGAAGGTTCCGGCTTCGATAAAATCTGGAGATTTCATTTTAGAACAGGGAGCCGAAATGAAGATCGTTTTGAATGTTATCGGTCTGTTGTGCGTTCTTCCCGGCGTCATCTTTTTCCTGCAAGGCATCAACGTTTTGCCCGGCAGTTTCATGACCGGTCAAACTCAATGGGCCGTCAATGGCGGCATTTTGATCATCGTCGGCACGGGATTGTTGTGGTTCGCCAACCGCCGCAGGCAATGAATGTGCAACTCCCTCATTGAACCGCCGTATAATACCCTGACGAAAAGCGATTACCGGCAAGGATAACAATATGCGCAGATATGACAGGTTTCGATACGGTCCAAGATTTGCCCGCCCGTGGAGACCATTCCACAGCGCCCTCTGGTTGATCGGCCTCGGCCTCCTGTTTTTCTTCGGACATTTTTGGCCCGGCATTTTATTGTTGATCGGATTGAGCATGATCCTCGAAGCGGCCTTTCGCGGCTCCGCGCCGCAAAGACCGCAGAATCCACCTCCAATGGCCGGCCCCGCTCCGTTTCCCACTGCGCCGACAGCGGCTCCCGCGCCCGTTGCGCCGACTCATCAAGGCGATCTGTTGCCCGCAAATTGCCCGCGCTGTGGAGGACCGATCCGTTCCTACGAAGTCAAATGGATGGGCCTGCAATCGGCGGCTTGTCCATACTGTGGTTCGAATTTGCTGACGAAAACCAAATAAAAAAAATCTTCCGGCGTTCTTCGATCGCGTATCAATGCAATGTCCCTGACGGCAAATCGTCAGGGACATTTACTATTGAACTCCTCCACCGCCAAACTGTTGACATTCACTTAATTGTGTAATGCGTTTATGCTTTGGGCGGCGGCTTGAGCGGCCATTTTTTATTAACCGATTTCCGCCAATGTCATTAGACGACTATGCTCACCAGCCGCTTCTGTGCGACGATGATTTTGCGCGGCGCTTTGCCATCCAAAAATTTTTGAACGGCAGAACTGGCCAGCGCGGCAGATTTGATCTCATCTTCGCTTGCCTCGGCGGACACTACGATGCGATCGCGCACTTTGCCGTTGACTTGAACGGGGATTTCGATCGAATCTTCCTTTGCGGCTTCCTCGTCAACCTTCGGCCAGGATTGCCGGTGAATCGAATACGGCTTGCTCAATTGATTCGTCCACAGCTCTTCGGCGATGTGCGGCGCGACGGGGGCCAGCATCTTCAAATAGATTTCCTGCGCTTCGTCCCATTCGGGGCTTCCCGCGACTCCCGCTTCACGCGCTTTGTACATATCGTTCAACAACTCCATCAAGGATGAGATGATGGTGTTGAACTCGAAGTTCTCGAAGTCACGCGTAACGCGCTTCAGCGTTTGATGAACCTTCCGGCGCAGATCCTTTTTTGTTTCAACGGAGGCCGCTCCAGGCGGGGTCTGATCCGTGAACAATGTCCACACGCGGCGCAGCCAGCGCGCCGTCCCGTCAATGCCCTGTGAGTTCCATGGTCCGCCTTCCTGCCAGCGATAGGCAAACATCAGGTAAGTTCGCAGCGCGTCCGTGCCGTATTTCTCGACCAGCATGTCCGGCGCGACCACATTGCCGCGGCTCTTCGACATCTTTTCGTTATCTTCGCCTAGGATGATGCCCTGGTTGCGCAGTTGCAACATCGGCTCATTGCCCTTGACAATGCCCGCATCGCGCAAAGCCTTGTGGAAGAAGCGCGTGTACAACAAGTGCATGGTGGCATGCTCGATGCCGCCCGTGTACGTGTCAACGGGCATCCAGTACTCATATTCTTTCGGGTCGAACGGACCTTTGTCATAATGCGGACTCAGATAGCGCAAGTGATACCACGATGAACACATGAACGTATCCATCGTATCGGTCTCACGCGTGGCGGGGCCGCCGCACACCGGGCAGGTGGTGTTCTTCCACGTCGGATGCAGTTTCAACGGCGACTCGCCTGTCGGCTTCCATTCGACGTCATCGGGTAACAGCACAGGCAGTTGATCCTCAGGCACGGGATTCCATCCATGCTTCTCGCAGTAGATCATCGGGATGGGCGCGCCCCAATAACGTTGACGCGAGATCAGCCAATCGCGGTAACGATAATTGACCGCTTCTTTCCCAATGCCCTGGCGGGTCAGCCAGTCAATGACTGCGCTGATGCCCGGATTCTTTCTGCCCTTTTCCGTGTTGACCATTGTCCCGTTGAACGGACCTGAATTGATCATGACGCCTCCGCCGACATACGCGGCCTGCATCTCCGTCTCGGGCGGATTGCCATCCGCCCCCACAGGTCGGATCACAGGAATGATTGGCAGTTCATACTTTCGAGCAAAGGCAAAGTCGCGTTCGTCGTGGGCCGGAACCGCCATGATCGCGCCGGTGCCGTAAGACATCAGCACATAATCCGCGATCCAGATCGGGAGGCGCGCTTGATTGACCGGGTTGATGGCATAGCCGCCAGTAAATACACCGGTCTTTTCCTTGTCCACAGCTTCGCGCTCGATGTCGGACTGACGCGCGGCCTGCCGCTTGTATGCTTCCACCGCCGGCCTTTGTTCAGGCGTTGTAACTTTCTCTACCAGTGGATGTTCCGGTGCAAAGACCATGAACGTCGCGCCCCAAAGCGTATCGGGACGAGTCGTGAACACGGTCACGCTTTCGTCGGGCGCTGACGAGCGGTTACTGATGACCGGAAACTGAACTTCCGCGCCCTCGCTTCGACCGATCCAGTTTGTCTGCAGGGTTTTGACGCGTTCGGGCCAATCAATCTCATCGAAGTTCAACAGTTCATCCGCGTACTTCGTGGTTTTGAAGAACCACTGTTCCAAATCCTTCTTGATGACCGGCGTGCCGCATCGCTCGCAGACGCGGTTCTCGCCGACGACTTGTTCACGCGCCAGGGTGGTATTGTCCTTTGGACACCAGTCCACGGCAGACATCTTGCGGTATGCCAATCCTTGTTTGTACAGTTGGATGAAGAACCATTCCGTCCACTTGTAGTATTCGGGATCAGCCGTAATGGCCTCGCGTTCCCAATCGAACATGTTGCCCATGGTTTTCAACTGTCGGCGCATGTTTTCGATGTTTTTGTACGTCCATGTCTTTGGATGGATACCGCGCTTGATAGCCGCGTTTTCGGCAGGCAGACCGAAGGCGTCAAAACCGATTGGGAACAATACGTTGTATCCGTTCATGCGCTTGAAGCGCGCCCGCGCGTCCGATGGCGCCATCGGATACCAGTGGCCAAAATGCAAATCGCCCGACGTGTAAGGCAGCATGGTCAGCGCGTAATGTTTGGGTTTGCTGGTATCAATCACGGCGCGATACAGCTTATCCTTTTCCCATTTATCCTGCCATTTCCTTTCGATGGCTAACGGATTATAGGAAATATCCTTCACTGCCGCGCGTTTTGGGGCGCCGGCTTTAGCCGGCTCTGCTTTGACAATAATTTTCTTGGCCGCACTTCGTTTGGGCGCGGCTTTCTTCGCTGCGGTTTTTGGGGCGACGATCCTTTTCGCCGCTTTCGATTTTGAAGACGCGGCTCTTGCCGGTTTCTTGACTCTGACCGCCGCGGCTTTCTTCGGCTTCAAAGTCCGTTTTGCTTTGGGCGTTGTTTTTTTCTTGCCGGATGTTTTCCTTTTTGTAACAGCCATTCTTACCTCGTGGATTTTTCAGAGAATATCTATTTGAGTGTCGCATGGAACTTTCAACGTTTAACTTCCAACTTCGCGCATTTCACTTCGCTCTCAGGCGGGCGGTGCGCGGCATGGGTAATTTGCACGAGGAGGCAGGACACCGCCTCAAATCTAAAATCGCTTTTTATTTTCATACGCGCCTCCTTTCATTCTTTCAATTCTATCCTCTCTCCTTTTGCGAGAGGGGCGGGGTGGTGAAAAACGGTTCTGCCGAAGGGAAGACCATTTTCAACCACAAAGGCTTGCGCTGAGCTTGTCGAAGTGCATGAAGGACGAGAAGGAAAACCGCCATAAAATTCAAGCGCTTTCCCCTGTCTGTGCCATTCGACACGACTTTGCCTGTTAGGGCAAGCCTTCGTGGTCAGGCTCTTTCCCGTCAATTACGGCAGAGTCTGAAAAACAAAAATCCTTCATCCACTCAGGGACGAAGGATGCTTCGACATGGCTTTGCCGCCAGCACAGGCCTCCGCGGTACCACCCGGCTTACGTCTCCAAGTTCGAATGTTCAAGCTTGGAAACGTCACTTTGATCGCTGTAACGGGCTTTCCCGTCGCTGACTACTTTATTCCACACAAAGGCGCCCGGTTCACACCATGTTTTTCTTTGCGCTCTCCGTGTCTTTGTGGTGAGTATTCACCAGCGCAGTCTCTCTTGCAAGCAACAGGCGAGTTCGGTCTAACGCGTTCCGGCGGACACTTCGAAGGGCTTCCACCTTACTCTCCCTTCTCGCTGACCGGATGACCTACTACTCCTGTCCTGACCTTTGAATTATGGGGTGCTATTATAGCACAAGAGCGACTAGCCGTCCTAATCGCTCTCGCAAGTGGACCCAGGGGGATTCGAACCCCCGACCTTCTCAA
>JBHORD010000081.1:0-8750 GCA_042408355.1 Anaerolineales bacterium | reverse complement strand
CCCGGCCTCGGGCGGGACGGTTCGCTCCAAAGACAATGTCGCTTTGAGTTTTACGCTTATTCATCCGGACGATCCCATTCATCGGCAAATTGCGCAACTGATCCAGCAGGAGTGGGCATATATCGGAGTTCAAGTCAATTTGCAGGCGGTTCCGTACGATCAGATGATCGCAACATACCTTGCGCCGCGTTCGTATCAGGCTGCTTTGATTGATATGAATTTTGCGCGAACCCCGGACCCGGATCCGTATCCGTTCTGGCATCAGGCTGAAGCCACTACCGGGCAGAATTATTCGCAGTGGGATAACCAGGCCGCCAGCGAATATCTCGAACAGGCGCGGACTACGACCGATTTCACCATCCGCGCCCGTTTGTATCGCAATTTTCAGGTTGTGTTCGAAAAGGATTTGCCTTCCCTTCCCCTGTATTTTCCTGTCTATAATTACGGCGTGGACGCGCAGGTGCACGGCGTTCAGGTTGCGCCGTTGTTGTACGATACGAGCGATCGTTTGGCTTTTCTGTCGAGCTGGTATTTGGTCACGCGCCGCGCCCTTGAACAAACTCCCACCCCGGCCGCCCAGCCTTGAGTTGTCTTAATGGACTTTATCGGAATTGATTTTTTGTCCACGAAGTTTACGAAGAGAGACGAATTCCTCTTTGCGAAAATTCACGTTTTTCATTTCGTCTGAAAATGCGAGATAAATCTCATATTCCTGCGTAAGGTGAGCGTCTAACAAATTTCGCTTCAGGTGAACAGGAGAGAATATGCTTGATAACGCATTGAATTATGCAAAAGAAAATCGGGAACGCTTCTTGACGGAGTTGAAAGAAGTCCTGACGATCCCCTCCATTTCCACAGACCCGGATCATAACGCGGATATGCAGCGCGCGGCCGAATGGATGGCGTCGCAGTTGCGTTCGCTCGGCATGAACAATGTGCAGATCATGCCGACTGGCGGGCATCCCGTTGTCTATGGAGAATGGATGGGCGCGGGCAAATCTGCGCCGACGGTAATGATCTATGGTCATTACGATGTCCAGCCGCCCGATCCGCTTGAGTTGTGGACTACGCCGCCGTTCGAGCCGTCGGTGCGCGGCGATAACCTTTATGCGCGCGGCGCGGCGGATATGAAAGGTCAGGTGCTGGCAACGCTCAAGGCGGTCGAGTCCGTTGTGAGGTCCGGTAAGATGCCGGTCAACCTCAAATGGTTGATCGAAGGCGAAGAGGAAATCGGCTCGGAGCATCTGGATGAATTTGTCAAAAATCATAAACAACTGCTGGCCTGCGATTTCTGTCTCAACGCGGATGCAGGCATCCTCGGCCCAGATCAGCCGTCCATCACAACCGGTTTGCGCGGCCTGGCATATTTTGAACTGCGCGTCTACGGCCCGGCCAAGGATCTGCATTCCGGCCTTTTCGGCGGGACGGTGCATAATCCGGCGCAGGCTCTGGCGGAACTCATCGCGGGCATGCACGACAAAAACGGAAGGATCACTTTGCCCGGTTTCTACGACAAAGTCCGCAAGATCAGCCAACAGGAACATCGGGATTTTGCGCGTTTGCCGTTGAACAAAAAGGCGCTGCTGGAAATGACCGGCGCGCCCGCGTTGTGGGGCGAACCGCAATTTCTGCCTGCGGAACGAATCGGGGCGCGCCCAACATTGGAAGTGAACGGTTTGTTATCCGGCTTTACCGGGCCTGGCTCGAAGACGGTCCTTCCGGCGTGGGCGATGGCGAAAATCTCCTGCCGTCTTGTTCCCGATCAAACGCCCGAAGATACGATCAGGCAAATGAAAAAATATCTCAAGGAGAAAGCCCCCAAAGACATCAGATGGGAACTTGAGTATTTGCACGGCGCGGGTGCGGCATTGGTCAGCACGGACAATCCCGGAGTGCAGGCATTGAGCAAGGCTATGGAAGCCGTGTGGGGCAAACGTCCGCTCTTTCCGCGTGAGGGCGGTTCGATCGGCGTTGTTGTCCAATTGCAGAAATACCTCAAAGTGGATTCGGTGTTATCCGGCTTCGCGCTTCCCGATTGCGACGCGCATTCGCCGAATGAAAAATTGCATCTGCCTACATGGTATAAAGGCATTGATACGTTGATACATTTCTTCTACAATTTGAATGGTTAGTATGTCGTTGCGAGGAGAGCGTCGGCCCGCATGGCGCTCTTTCAGTGTGCCGGCGAAGCAATTTCCGTTTTGCGCGGAGACTGCTTCGGGCTTTGCCCCCGCAATAACGTAAGGGAAAGAAATGGAAGATCGAATTATCGCATACGGCGGTCAGGCGGTCATCGAGGGCGTGATGATGCGCGGGCAAAAGGCATTTGCCATTGCGATGCGCGCCCCTGACGGCCGTATCGTCGTCCATAAAGAAAAACTGGATTCAATTTATCGGTCGAAGATCACGAAGATTCCGTTTTTGCGCGGCGTGATTTTATTATGGGACGCGCTCGGGCTTGGAATGCGCGCCCTTACCATCGCGGCGAACACCCAAACCGGCGAGGATCAAAAAATCGAAGGTCCGGCTCTGTATCTGACGTTGGGCGTGGCGCTCGTTTTCGGCGTGGGTCTTTTCTTTTTGCTTCCGGCAGGCATTGGCGGGCTGGCCGGAAAATATCTTGGCTGGAATGTTTGGTGGAACAACTTGCTCGAAGGTGCGGTGCGGCTTCTGTTACTGGTCGGTTACATTTGGGCCATCGGTTTCATGCCCGATATAAAACGCTTGTTTGCATATCATGGCGCGGAACATAAAACGATCAACGCCTACGAAGCTGGCGCGGAATTGACGCCCGAATCGGTGGCGGGATTTTCACTTCAACACCCGCGCTGCGGCACAGCGTTCTTGTTGACATTGGTTTTGGTTTCCATCGTCGTCTTCACTGCGCTTGGACCGCTCCCGATCGTTTGGCGATTGGTCAGCCGCGTTTTGTTGATTCCCGTGCTGGCTGGGATTGCCCTCGAATACATTCGCTGGACGGCGAATCATTTGAAGAATCCAATCGTCCGCTGGTTGATCAAACCGAATCTGGCGCTTCAATCGCTGACGACGCGCGAGCCGGACGCCTCGATGCTCGAAGTCGCCATCGAAGCGTTCAAAACGATGCGTCAAGCGGAACAGGAAATCGTCGTCTAACCGGTTCGTTGTCCTGATGTTACGCAAAACGTCCCGAAGGTTCTCAAAGACCTTCGAGACGTTCCGTGTAAGGCGAACCGTTTATTTCTTTCAAAACTCAATCTCCCCAATTTGTTCAAAGTTGACATCGAACGCCGTTTCGGATTCCATCTCCGCTTCGGTTTCGTCGAGCCGGCCCGCCTGCGCGCCGCGGTTGCAATACGAACGATAAACGCAGAAGCGGCACATCTTTTCATCTTCGGTCAACGGGAATTCGCGCACGGTTGAAATTTCACGGATGACTTTTTCGATGGCGGATTGATCGCGTTTGAATTGAGCGGATGTGTACGTGAAGCGCGCCGGTTCATTCGGAAAGTCGGCATACCAATAGACCATCTCGATCTGTTCCGGGACGAGTGGCCGGCCGCCGTTTAAATGGGACCCGGCCAGCGTCAGGATCGACCGGTACAAGCGCGTCTGCCAGCGCGCCGCCATCCATTCGTCGCGCGGACGTTTGGCGTATGTCTTCCAGTCGAAGATGATTGCTTTCTCCCCCGCTTTGATTGCGACCAGATCATATTTCGCCAGCAGACGATGATTTTGGGCGGGGGAGGAGAGAGTTAGTTCCGTATATCGGTCGAAACCATCAATTCCGAAATCGGCGCTCACATAATTTCGCCACCAGCGTTCGAGATTGGGTGTGTTTGCCAATTCGGTCAGCCTGTCCACAGGCAGGCCGAGCAAATGTTGCTGGACAAGCCGATGAAATAATTGTCCCTCCTGCTGGCGCTTTTCATTTTCCGCGATTGGTTCCGCTTCCACAGCAGGCCATGCGAGTTGATCCAGGTAACGCAGTTGGAAGCGGCGCGGACAGTCTGCATAATCCTGCAGGGAAGTTTGCGAGTATGTGAATGAATCCGGAAGCGTCGCCATATTTAGACGCAAATGTACCACAAACGACGCTGAAAAAGAAATCCTGCGCGACCGTCCCGAAGGTTTTCGGAAAAGAGCCTTGTTGAAAGATAAAACCTTCGGGACGATGCGAGGACGTCAGATAAAAAGTTTTATTCGCCAAGCGCCACTGAGGCGTGCTCTTCAGCCAGTTTACTGCGGTCTTCCTTGCCGCGCACGAAGGAGATGCCGGCCGCGATCACGACCAAAACGGTCGAGACGAGAAAGGCGCTGTGCATTCCGGTGACGAAGGCTTGCATCGGCGCTGACCCCAGGGTTACATTGGTTCCCACAAACAACGCCATCATCACATCACGCGGCAGACTGCTGGCCGCAACCGCCAGCGATAACGCGAAACTCGTGACCATGCCGGCCTGACGCAGGGTTGCCAGTGTGCCGGAGGCGATGCCGAGTCGATTCTTCGGCGAGGCATTCATAGCCGCGCTGGTGTTGGGCGGATAGAACAAGCCGCCGCCGAATCCCATCAATGCCAGTCCCAGCCCAATTTGCCACAAGGGCGTGGTCGGCGTCAATTGCATGAACCAGACGAGGGCCGCGCCCTGAATGAGCAGACCAATGGTGGCCGGAACGCGCGCACCAATGCGGTCTGCCACATTGCCGCCGAGCGGCGCGATAACCGATGTGACAACCGGCAGTGGAATTAGCAGTAATGCGGCTTTCAGGGGATCGTAACCGCGCACGCCCTGCAGGTAGAAGACGATCAAAAAATTGACCGCAAACAGCGCCAGCGATTGAATCATCGCCGACAATACGGAGAAGTTGTAAATGCGGTTGTTGAACAGCGAAAGGTCAAGCACCGGATTGGTTGTACGGCGTTCCCACCACAGGAAGAAGATCACGCCGGCCAGGAAGATGCCGAACAGAATCAGAATCGGAGTCGAAGTGAAATCGTATTCGATTCCCAGCGTCAACGCAATCAATAAGGCGGTGAGTCCGGCGCTGAAGCTGGCGGCGCCGATCCCATCGAAGCGCTCGCCCTGTTTGCGGCCGCTCATTTCTTTCAATGCGCGATAGCCCCAAATCGCGCCGAAGAGTCCGACCGGGACGTTGATGAAGAAGATCCAGCGCCAATCTGCAAAGGTCAAAATCAAACCGCCGAGGATCGGCCCGGCTACGCCGCCAATGGAAAATGTGATGGCGTTAATTCCCAATGCCTTGCCGCGTTCGTTGGGCGGAAACACTTCGGTGATGAGCGCCACGCTATTGACCACCATCATGGCCGCGCCGCTGCCTTGAACAAGGCGGAAGAGAATCAACTGCGTGGCGTTGCCGGAAAATCCGCATAACGCCGAGCCCACCGTGAAAATCACGAAGCCCAGATTGTACATGCGGACGCGTCCCAGCATATCGGCCACGCGCCCAAAACTCAGGAGGAAAACCGTGCTCACCAAAATGTAGCCCATGATGACCCAGATCATTTCGATCAGGTCGGCATGTAATTTGACCAGCATATCGGGCAGGCCGAGGATGACGATGGTGCTGTCAATCGAGGCCATCAGCGCGCCAATGGTTGTCACGCTCAACACGATCCATTTGTAGTCAACTTTTCTTCCAAACAAGGAATATTGGGTTTCCATTAATACTTTATCTCCTTCAACGATTTAATTTCGTTCATTTTCGGATAGAAACTCTATTACATTTCAGGCCGCTCAGACTTGGTCATCCCATCGCTAAACGCAAAAAGCTTTCTCAGCAGTATCAGGGCTTCGGAAACGCGCCGGCGCTCTTCGGCGGACAGCTCCGAAAATTTTTCCGAGAAATATGTCTGTGTGTGCTGATGGGCTTCGTCCAGAGTTCGCTTGCCCTGCCGCGTCAGGCTTAGACATACGCGGCGGCGATCCTTTCCGTAAACCTCGCGCCTGATCAGCTTCCGATTGACCAGCGCATCTACGAGCTTGGACATGGAGGGGAGGCCCAGCCCGATGTAACTTGCCGCCTCCGACAGCGACGCGCCCTGATTGGCGTCCAGAAACGCCAGCGTGCGAAATTGCGCCATGGACAACTCGCGTACGCGTTTCTCGCGGAATTTCTTCCGCATCCGGCGCATCAAAAGCGGGATGACATCCATGGTCAACGCGGCGGTCTGATGGGAAGACGTCACGATTGGTTTCCTTTGAGAATAGTTTCAAACGGCAATTATATTTTTGGCGCAATGGAATTGTCAAGCCGGGGCGGAGCGAATCTTATAATTTTCTAGTTTTGCCGTTTTTAACGGGAACACCCATGTTCAACCGCAACGGCTTGCACTGACTGGCGAAGCCGTGTCGAGGCGGCGCGGAGGAAAACCGCCGTAAAATTCAAGCATTTTCCCCTTTGCATCCTTCGCAGTCGGGCTCTTTCCGTCAATCACGGAAGAGCCGATTTTCGAAAACATTTGGTGAATTGCAAATTCGCACAGATGAGTTAAAATCGAGCAACCAGATTAGATTCACAAGGAGGCAGGCAATGAACATCGGCATTTTGGGTACGGGAGTTGTAGCGCAGACGATCGGTTCCAAGCTGGTTCAGCTGGGGCATAGCGTGATGCTGGGCTCGCGGACGGAGGCCAACCCGCGGGCTGTGGTGTGGGCAAAGGAGGAGGGCGGCAACGCGTTGTTTGGAACATTCGCCGAAGCCGCAGCCTTCGGCGAGATTCTCTTCAATTGCACATTAGGCACGGCCAGCCTCGATGCGCTCCAGCTGGCGGGCGCCGAGAACATGAAGGGCAAGATTTTGATTGATTTGTCGAACCCGCTGGATTACTCCGTCGGGCCGATTCCCACACTTTCGGTTTGCAATACCGATTCGCTTGGCGAGCAGATTCAGCGCGCCTTTCCCGAAACGCGCGTGGTCAAAACGCTGAACACAATGAACGTCAACGTAATGGTGAACCCCACCATCATTCATGGCGACCACGATGTCTTCGTCAGCGGCAACGATATCGAAGCCAAAGCGCAAGTCATCAACATTCTCAAAAAGTGGTTTGGCTGGCGTTCGGTGATTGACCTTGGCGATATTACCACGGCGCGCGGCGTCGAGATGCTCATCCCGCTCTGGCTGAGATTGTGGGGCGTCATCGAGTCGCCGCGCTTCAATTTCAAGATCGTCAGCTGACAAAGATGACGCACGGTTCGCGTGACGTGTTAAATTTAGTCGTCAGGAGGCGTGTCATGACGAAGAAAGTTTTATCCGTGATTGGCCTGCTTGCATTGCTGCTTTTATTGACGGGCGCATTGACCGCCGCCGCGCCCGCGCCCAACGTGACCTTCACTCTTGTCAGCGGACTGCCGGCTGTAATGAACGTTGGCGATACCGCCACCGTGACGGTTCAAGTGACGAGCGATCAACCATTCAATGGCGTTACGGCTCTGCCCGATTTCCAATTCCCCGGCAAGGGGGTGGTTGCAGTGCAGGGCGGCGACCACGCAGGCGCAGGCGTGACCGCCACGGTTCAAATCACATTCAAGGCTAAAAGCTCAACGGCCGGCTTCCCCGGCGGAGCGGCGCCCGTCGCGGTAGTGGTCGGCGTGCGTTATCAAGGCGGATATGCGGCCTCCCAGCGATTTGACTTCAACGTGGCGGTGCCATAACGAATAGGCGGGACTTGAAACCGAATCAAAATCGGGACTTCGAGCGGGTCCCGATTTTTGTGTTTATATCCTCTGAGCCAATGCGATTGCGCCCAAACTGCCCGATTGATTTCCAAGCGCCGGTGGGACGATATATTCATCAATGTTCCGCAGAGTTTCGCTTTCGACGTAACCGTTCAATATTTCTATTACTTTTCTTCGGATCAGCGGAAATAGAAAGCCGCGGCTCATAATTCCGCCGCCAAGGATGATTCGCTTTGGCGCCAGCGTGAGGATGAAATTGTTCAACGCCGAAGCGATATACTCCGCTTCCAGCTCCCAGAATGGATCGTAATCGGGAATCAATTCGCCGCGCAGGCCGAATCGTTTTTCCAGCGCCGGCCCGCAGACGAGGCCCTCGAAACAATCCTGATGAAATGGGCAAACGCCGCGAAACGGATCGCGCTTCAAATCGTGCGGGATGCGGATGTGTCCCATCTCGGTGTGAAACAATCCGATCAACGGTTTGCCATCTTTGATGTATCCGCCGCCGATGCCCGTGCCAATGGTCAGATAAAGCGATGGATCAACCCCCCGACTTGCACCCCAGCGAAATTCCCCAAGCGCCGCGGCGTTGACGTCAGTATCAATTATGGCTTTGATATTCAACGCCCGTTGAATCGTTCCAAGCACGTCCGTGTTGCGCCAGCGCAGTTTTGGCGTGGAGGCGATAAACCCATACGTTGGCGAATCGGGATTCAAATCCAGCGGGCCGAAACAGCCGATGCCGATGGCTTCGACTTTTCCCGAATTTGTATATGGCTGAAAGAATTGAATGATTTTCCGAAAGGTCTCATCGGGCGCGGTCGTTTCGATGCGCGTCTGCTCGACGATATGTTCCGGTCCGCTGCCGATCACGCAAATGACCTTTGTCCCGCCCGCTTCGATGCCGCCGTAGAGGTTCATGAATTTATTATAGAAGTGGTTTCATAACTGGTTAAGGGTGATGAGCAAACAAGTGAGATGAAAGAATGCCAAATAGATTGTCAACGAACGTTCCCAACGGACGACCAAGCGTCGATAATTACCAAACCAGGAAAAGGTGCGTTCGACTTT
>JBHORD010000075.1:0-9963 GCA_042408355.1 Anaerolineales bacterium | reverse complement strand
CCACGTCAATGCTGTGGGCGTTTTTGATTTTGTCCTGAAAGTTAAAATACTTGGTGAGGGATGTCTTTCCCGAACCTCGCCGTCCGACAATCAGGTAGACCTCTTCATCAAGAGCCTCTGCATTGAAGCGGCTGAAGTTATAATAGTAGTCCTTGTAACTGTTTTGAAGGACTTTGAGTTCATGTTCGCACGATTCTTCCCCGAACGGATATTTGAAACCGAACTCAAGCGTTGAATCCATAATCTTATCCTTGCCCTTCCTTCCTTACCTTATTGGAAGATAGATCGCTGGATTGTGCGCTTCGAAGTATATATCAATTTAGGGGAACGTGCAAACAAAGAGCGGACGGCGGAATTGGAAATTTATTATCCGCCCAAATGCTCAATCAGGAAGGCGTACTCCAGCGCGGCATCTTTCAGCGCGTCGTAGCGGCCGCTGGCGCCGTGATGGCCGGAATTGAATTCGGTTTTCAAGAGCAGTAAATTGTTGTCGGTTTTCAGTTCGCGCAGTTTGGCCGCAAATTTGGCTGGTTCCCAGTACGCCACGCGCGGATCGTTCAAGCCGGTGGTGATGAGCAGGTGCGGATATTGGGTTGCGCGGATGTTGTCGTACGGCGAATAGGATAACATGTAGTCGTGATATTCTTTATTCGCCGGGTTGCCCCATTGATCGTATTCCAGTGTGGTCAAGGGGATGGTTGGATCGTTCATCGTCGTTACCACGTCAACAAATGGCACCTGGGCGATGACTGCTTTGAAAAGATCGGGGCGCATGATCATGCAGGCAGTGACGAGCAAGCCGCCCGCCGAGGCGCCGATGATTGCCAATTTTTCCTTCGACGTGAAGCCTTCTGCAATCAAACGCTCGGCGCAGGCAATAAAATCGGTGAACGTGTTTTTCTTGTTGAGCAATTTGCCGCTGTCGTACCAGCCGCGTCCCAACTCGGAGCCGCCGCGGACGTGTCCGATGGCGAAGACAAAGCCGCGGTCCAGAAGGCTGATGCGATGAGAATCAAACCAGGGGTCTGTGCTGAAGCCATAAGAGCCGTATCCGTATAACAGGGTGGGATTCGTCCCGTCTTTCCTGATGCCCTTTTTGTAAACGATTGACATCGGCACCCGGGCGCCGTCCGGCGCGGCGGCATACATCCGCTCGGAGATGTATTGGCTCGCGTCATATCCGCTTGGGATTTCGTCCTGCTTTTTTATTTCCCATTGGCCTGTGTCAACGTGGTAATCAATCACTGAGTTGGGAGTGACCAGCGACGTATAAATGAAACGCAGTATCTTCGTTTTGTATTCCGGGTTGCGCGTTGGGTAAAACGTGTACACAGGCTCGGGGAAGTTTACATAACGCACGCCGCTTCTCCCGTCTGGCGCGGAGAGGCGGATTTGCCTGAAGCCGTCTTTGCGTTCGTACAGCGCGAGGAAGTCTTCGAAGGCGTCCATGCCTGTGATCAAAACATCGGCGCGATGCGGAATCACCTCGCGCCAGTTTTCTCTCGATGTTGCATTGACGGGCGTTTCCATCAGTCTGAAGTTTTGCGCGTCTTCATTGGTGGCGATGAAAAATCTATCGCCAGCGTGTTCGATCTGATATTCGATTCCGTTGCGGCGCGGCTCAAAGACTTTGAAATCGGAGCTTGTGCCGTCGGCGGGGAGGATGCGCCACTCGTCGGTTGTGGTCGAATGCGAGTTGGCTTGAATAAAAGCCTGGCTGCGGCTTTTGGTCATCCACAGGAAAAATGTTTCGTCGCGCTCTTCGTAAAGCAACTGATCTTCTTTTGGATCGGCGCCGAGGACATGACGAAAGATTCGATACGGGCGAAGAGCCGCGTCCAAAGTCTGATAGAACAGAACGCGCCCGTCGTTCGACCATTCCGCGCCGAAATGGCCGTAGACTTCGCCGTAGGTATTGGGGAATTGTTCGGGTAACAGTGTTCCCGTTGTCAAATCCTTGATATAAAGCGTGCAGACTTCTGAGCCGTCCGGGTCAACGGAATATGCAAGCTTCGTTCCATCGGGGCTGACAGCGAAGGCTCCGAGGCGCGAAAAATTTTTGCCGTCGGCGAGTGCGTTTTGATCGAGGATAATTTCTTCGGGCGCATCGAGTGAATATTTCTTCCGGCAATAAATGGGATATTGTTTGCCGGCCTCGGTGCGATTGTAATAGAAATAATCGCCGCGCCTTTCGAAGGCAGTCATATCATCTTCCTTGATGCGCGCTTTCATTTCCTCGAATAGCGTTTGCTGAAGCGGTTGGAGGCGCGCCATCGTTTTTTCGAGATAATCATTTTCGGCGCGCAGATAGTTCATCACTGCGGGGTCGTCGCGGTTGCGCATCCAATAATAATGATCCACGCGGGTAACGCCGTGCAGGGAGATCACATGCGGACGTTTGGGCGCGCGGGGGACGGGAGCCGCCTGCGTGGTCTCTTTTTCTGCGGATAGTTTTCGCGGAGAGGCTTCGGTCAACATAGTGCGGGGGATTATACCGCCGCCAAATTTTTGAAAAGCGTCCTGCAATGGAAATCCATCGAAACTCTAATTTTTGTTTGTGAACTTACCGCAAAAACCTTTTTAAACACGAAGAACAAAAGGCGGCAAGGAAATTCAAAGCCGGTTTGAAAATGTTAAACTTTTGCACAGATGATCTTGAATAAATGCATGTGATTTTTTCTTTCCCGGCGGCCTTTACGCGCTGCGCGGCGAAGAGACTTTTTGCAGTCGTGTCGTTTTACGCAATATGGCGTTCAAATGCGGATTTTCGAACGGGCAGGGCGGGGCGGGGAAAGCTGCTGCGCGTAGTAATTTCGTGTATCCAATACATGAAAGCACAAAAATTTTTAGCGCTTCCGGTAATTGAGCGGTTTTTTCCCTCCGCGACTTTTGTGCCGCTTCGACATGGCTTCTCCGGCCGGCGCAAACCTTTGTGGTCAAAAATGTTTTTTGTTAACGGGTGTTGCGCAGTTTTTCCTGCAGCGCGGCGTTCATGCCGCCTGAGGCGCGAGATAAACCTCGCGCTGCTGCGTAAGGTGGGCTGTTAAATTATGGAAAGCCGGGAGTCTACGCAGTCGAGATTTTTTGGCGCATCAAGATTCGATATAAACCGAATCCACAATTCCCACAATGACCGAGATCACACACGCGTTCGGATTCCCCAATGCCTGCCGCGCGCCGTTTCCTTCGCGATTCACTAAAACCGTATCGCCGATTCCCGCTTGGGTATTGTCGAGCGCGATGAAATCTTCGTCCGGCTTTTCGCCTTCCACGATCAACGGCTGGACGACCAACAGCCTGCGATTCTTGTAATCCTTGTGGCTGATGGTTGTAACAACGGTGCCGACAACTTTACCAAGCATCATACATTTGACTCACGTATATCTTTGCCAGCCCGGGCGCAGTGTGTAATCGAATTCGCCGTCCGGGCGGACCTCCAATTCATCCACGATGCCAACAATTGCAAGGTCAACCGGCACGAACTTGACCTCCGGCAGAGCCAGCGATGCTTCGCGGGCGCGCACCATTACGCATAAATCGCCGACGCCGGCATCCACGACATCCGCCGCCACCTGCAGAGCGCCGATCGGCTCCATTTTTTTGTTGAGCGGCTGAACGACGAGCAGTTTCAGTCCCTCCGTGCCTTGATATTTTATCGTGCAGATTGCGGCGCCTCTGACTCGTCCGAATAACATTTGATTATTTCAACCCAGTCGTTTTGAGCACGCGTTGAATGATCGAATCCAAAAGCTTTGGATCAATTTGATTGCCGAGCCGCGTCATGACTGCCTCGCGGATGCGCGCTTGCAGATCGGCGCGCCCGCTTGAGGTCGGAGAGCGAGGCGCAGGCGTTGACGCACGCGGCGGCGCAGGCTGAGAAAGATATGGCCGAACCGGCGCCGCCGGGGGAGTGTCTGCATACCCCTGATCCAATTGAATTCCCAAACGATGGGCGCGCTCGTATGCCAGATCGGTCAGCGCGACCTGGTCGGTCATTTTTAAAGACCGTATGCCTTGCTTGAATAATTCGTCTATGTCTTTCTCGGTATAGAAGGTTTTAGACATTGTTTGTTCCAAATCATTTTTGGTGAGATTCATGATTTGCGGAACACAACTTTTCCGTCCACTTCGAGCGAATCGATTACAGCCATGATGACCGAATCGACGGGCGAATCTTTGGTGAGATTCGTCTGCCGTGCGGACGAACCTGCGGCGGTCAACACCAGGTCGCCGATGCCGGCGTCCACGGTATCCACCGCCACATAGGGTTTGCCAAACATTGCGCCGGTCTCATCCGTTTGACGCAGAATCAGTAATTTGCGGGAATGAAGTTTTTCATCTTTGATCGTGGAGATGGTCGTTCCAATTACTTTTGCAATCAGCATCCTCGTTCTCCCGACTCAATAATTTTTTGCGGACGGCGCGCCGGCCGCGGCGGGCTTTGCCTGACCGGGTCCCTGAATAATTTTGACTCCCGCGCTGGCGCCGATGCGCGTCGCGCCGGCTTTGATCATATTTTGCGCGTCCTCGAACGTTCGGACTCCGCCCGCGGCTTTGACGCCCATTTCAGGGCCGACCACGCGCCGCATCAATTCCACATCATGGACCGTCGCGCCGCCGCTGGCAAACCCGGTGGATGTTTTGACAAAGTCCGCGCCGGCTTCTTTCGAGAGCAGGCAGGCAATGGTCTTTTCTTCGTCCGTTAAAAGAACCGCTTCGATAATCACTTTAACGATTGCGCCGCGCGCGTGCGCCGTCTCGACCACGCCGCGAATATCGCGCGCCGCCAGTTCGAGGTCACGCGCCTTGAGCGCGCCGATGTTAATGACCATGTCAATTTCCTGCGCGCCGTGATCAATCGCATTCTGCGTTTCAAACGCTTTGACTTCCGGCGCGGTCGCGCCCAGCGGAAACCCGATCACCACGCAGACTTTCACATCCGAGCCTTTGAGCAGGGTCGCGCACAATTCTGCCCACGTGGGGTTGACGCACACGGACGCAAAGCCGTATTTCTTGGCTTCAAAACATAATTGCGCAATTTCGTCCTGCGTTGCATCTGGCTTGAGCAATGTGTGGTCAATCATCTTTGCCAGACTCAAGTCCTGCGGAATTATGCCCACGCTCGACGAAAGCCTTTCCGCTCCCGCACTGACGACTCTGCCTGTTCGATCGAAACACATGTTGACGCAAACGCCGTCCGCGCAATTGAATTTGCACTGCGCGCCCTCGGGGATATTGTTCTGGCTCTTTTGCTCCGCGATTGCGGCCAGGACTTCATGGGTGATGATCTCGACAAGTTGTTCTACGGTTTTTCTATCAAGTTCCATTCCATGCTCGTTCTTCAAAAATGATTCTATTTCAAAAAAGCTTTAACACAAAGGACACAATGGCACACAAAGGAAAAGCTCTTTCAAAACTTTGTGCCGCTTCATGCCCTTCGTGTTTAATTTCCTTTCGGCGGGATCAAATATTGCTTTTCGATCAATTTGATTTTATCGACGCGCCGCGCATGACGGTCGCCGCCGAACTCAGTTGTGAGCCAGGTCTTGACGATTTGCTTGGCGAGATTTGTTCCGATCAATCCAGCGCCTAAGGTCAAGACATTCGTGTCGTTGTGTTCGCGGCTGTTGATTGCGGACGAAACATCGTATGCCATTCCCGCGCGCACGCCGGGGACTTTGTTGGCAACGATACAACTTCCGATGCCCGCGCCATCAATGACGATTCCCCGCCAGGCTTTTCCCGAACTGACCAGCTTTGCGACTTCGTGCGCGAAGTCAGGATAATCCACGGACTCTTTGCTGTGCGTACCGACGTCGCTGACGTCGAAGCCCAATTGATTCAAATCTGCTTTCAAGATTTCTTTTAATTCAAAACCGCCGTGATCGGCTCCCACTGCGACGGTTTTGCGGTCTCCGCTTTTTGATTCGGTTTTCGGCGCTGACGTCGCGGCCGGCGCGGACGCGCTGCTTTGCTTCGGCGCGCTTAATACTTGATCAAGCACCTTTTCCACAATTTGTCGGATTTCTGAATCGTTAACGGCCACAAGTAGATTATATCAACTCTTTTATAGCCAGGCGCGACAACTTGCTGACCGCAAAGGATCATTGAAACTGCTTCGAATTTGTTTGATTTTAGGATGACAAGTGTCGGACCTTTTACCAGATGCCAGGTATCAAACGACAACGAACGCGCTTGGCATACTCTTCATAACCCGATAACTCTTTTTTGAGCATTCGATCTTCAAACGCCGTTCGGATGAAAAATAGAATGGCGATCAACACGGCGGGAATCAATCCCCAAAATGATCCAAGCGCCAGCGGCGTGCAAAGAAACAAAACGATGATGCCTGCATACATGGGATGTCGCACGAATTGATAAGGCCCGGAAGTTATCACCTTTTGGCCGCGGTCCTCTTGAATGCGGGCAACTCGTGAGGCATAGGTATTTGTTCTGATGACCCAGAAGATCAGCCACGCGGCAAATATTAAGCCGAGCCAGCCGATCCACTTTAGAAAAACCGGCGCTGAACTCCAATGGAATCGTCCTGCGTCGAGACCAATCAGAATGAATAAGCATAATAACAAGATGGTGTACAGACTCAAGATGAGCTTATCCCAGCCTTTGGTATTTGACGCAACCTGACTACGCTCTTTCAAAAGATTCGGATCATTTCTAAATGCCCAAATTGCATAAATGGTCAGAAAGATGAGATAACCCGCGATATAGATCCATGCGTCGAGCCAGTCCAGCCTCCCTGCGGGCATAAATAATAAAAGGCTGAGGGCCAGCGCAATCCCCATCAGGCTTAATATCATCCTTCTGATCAATGTGGATTTAGCAGTTGTTGGATTTTCGTTTGAAGTTGACATTACAACGCCTTTATGATTATTACTGCTTGACGACATTGAAATCATACACCCCGATCCCTTGCACCAATAAATAAGTTGCTTCCTCACTCACTAAATTTTCAAGCTGGTGGACTCTTCCAGTTTTGATCTGGCATCGTTGGCCCGGCGATAACCGGACTTCCTCGTCCGGGTTTTGCTGGCGGACCAAAATCGTCCCGGTGAGGCAAAAGATATCGTCGGTCACTTGCGTGTGATAATGCCACTCCGCGACTTCACGCGGAGCCAGAGCCATGATTCTCACGCGCAAGCCGTCCGTTTTTGCGAGCACTTCAGTTTCTTTCATTTCGCACCTTGCCATTCTTTCACAGGAAAGAATACTCATAAGCCATTATATAATAATTCCCGGTTCTATCGTTTTAACGGGAAAACTATTTTCAATCACAACCGCTTGCACTGACCGGCGAAACCGCGCCGAAGCGACACGAAAGCCGCGAGGGCAGGCCTTCGCGGTCAGGCTCTTTCCCGTCAATTACGGAAGAGCCGTCTTTTTTCTTTTCACTTCCAGAATTGCGATCTTTGTGGGATGATTGAACGGCGCGGGATCAGCCATTGAATTTCCAATGCGCGTTGCAGGATAGCCCGTAAAATCTTCGGGAACGGGAATCAATTCTTTGATCTTCAAATATCCATCCGCGCAAAGCGATTCGAGCGTTTGCATGTATTCTTTTCCGCTGACGTACAACGCGTTGTTGATCGCGATTAAAGTTCCGCCATCATTAATCAATGGACGCACTTTGTTGATCAGCCGCGCTCTTTCGTGGATTTGATCCACTCTGCCTTTTGACGTTTCCGAAAAGAACGGCGGGTCAACGATCACGCAATCGAACAATTCGCCTTTGCGTTTGAAGCGGCCGACCTGCGAAAAGAAATCCGCCGCGATGAAATCGCCTTTTTGGATGGGGAATCCGTTGAGGACGTACGATGTTTTTGCGAGATTCAGAAATTGGCGGTTTCGGTCAAGCTGGACGACGCGGCGGGCGCGGCCTGCCAGCGCGGCGGCGCCCAAACTGCCGGTGTATGCGAACGCGTTCAGGACGGTTTTGCCCTCCATGTTTTCCGTCAGCCATTTTCGCAAATTCCGCGTGTCGAGATAGAAACTTGCGTCGCGGTTCATCATCAAATCGAGGGCGTACCAAACGCCGTGTTCTTTTATTTTGCGGTCCGGCATCGAGCCGAAGAGAATCTCGCCGCGTTTCTCCCCGTCGTTTTTTGCGTTTCGCGTTTTGACGATCCCCGCCTTCAGCCACGAAAATTTGCTTTGCAGGAAATTACAGGCTTCATGCACAAGTTTTTGGCCTTGCCGCGGCTCGCCGGCATAGTTGTAAATGACAACCGTCGCCGCGTAAAGGTCAATGATGAGATCGGGACAGCCTTCGAGGAATCCGTTGAAGAGGCGGAAAGCCGTCTCGTGGCGCGCGTCAAATAAAGTCCCGCGTGAGGCGAGGGCTTTATCCAATCGCTGGAGAATCAATTCCTGTTCCATAGGATGATTGATATTTTATCTTCATTCCGAAGCCGGAAACTGGCAGGTAACTTTCCGCCGGAAAATCCGTCTTAACAAATGTGGCGATTTCTATCATTCAGCCAAGTCCGATTGGGATCTGTATGAAGATGGAAACGCGCGGAATTTGCCGTAACAGCGGGATTGCCAGACTGCCGATGGCTCCCGCCGCGGCATTATTTTGTTTACAGGAGGTGTCTGGAAAATCTGGCTGATAAATTCGTTCCGTGAGCGTTATTCGTATTCGTTTTGCCAAAGGAGAAAAGAAGAATATGAAAACTCGCATGATAGTAACCATGATGATGGCGCTGAGTCTGCTCGTGGGGATGAGTGCAACGCCCGGCGCCGCCGCTTCTCCCAAATATGATATCAACACATTGGCTGGCAAGGTGGCCTCTTTGTACGGGACTGCCGGCTTGCAAATTCGTTTCTCGGCGTTTATCGAAGAGGAAGCCAACGTCGAGACTCCGAACATGGTCCCCGGCGCGCCGATCACGCCAAATTACGTGCTGTCCAGTCCGCTGGATGGAACGACAGTGGCCGCCCCTGCCGTGACTGTCAATCAGGATACGGCGGGTGCGCCGCAGAACGAAACCGCGATCGCCGTTGATCCCAATAATCCGAACCGCGTTGTGGCCGCCGCGAACGATTATGTATCGCGCACGTGGTCCTGCGATGTCAACGGCGTGCCTTGCAGTGCGTTGGGCGATGGTTATTCCGGCACTTACTTCTCCAACGACGGCGGTCAAACGTGGTGCTGTGTTAGCAGTGACCCGCAGCATTTGGGCACATTGATTCCCGGTGTGACCCGCCTGACGGGCGGCCAATATGACGCCGGCGGCGATCCTGCCCTCGCCTTCGACAGCCAGGGCAACATTTATTATGCCGGCCTTGGTTTTGACCGCGCCGCTCCGCCCAACACTGTCGCTGTCAACAAAGGCACGTTCGACAGCAATGGGAATCTGACATGGAGCCAACCCACATTCATCAATCCAACCACCTCGCCTGCGGTCTTCAATGATAAGGAATGGATCGGCGCGGATTGGCATGCCTCCAGCCCGTTTCGCGATCGCGTGTATGTAAGCTGGACGCGGTTTGTGTTCAATGCCAATAATGGCAGTTATGTTCAATCGCCGATCTTCTTCGCTTATTCAAAGGACGGCGGTCATACCTTCAGCACGCCTCAGAACATTTCTGGCAATGTGCTATATGATCAGGGTTCGCGTCCGATTGTTGGTTACGATGGAACCGTGTATGTTTTCTTTGAAGGGGCCACGCGCCTGTCCACGCTGGACAGCATTTACATGGTGAAGTCAACCGATGGCGGTGCGACGTTCAGCAAGCCGGTGGCTGTTTCCACCCTTCAAGATATTGTTCCTCCCGCCAACACGGTTTTCCGCGTGAATAGTTTCCCTGCCGCCGATGTCGCGCCAAACGGCGATTTGTACGTGGCTTGGTCCTCTCAAATGAAAGACTCCGGCGGATTGTGCGCGGCCATGATCAACAACGGATGCCACTTAACTGCCGTTTATAGCAAGTCAACCAATGGCG
>JBHORD010000072.1:0-28730 GCA_042408355.1 Anaerolineales bacterium | reverse complement strand
TCCGTCCCAGATCGGCGGTATAGTTCTCATTGCAAAGCACAACATCGAACAGGTCTTCGCCCACATGTTCTTCCAGCGCACGGACATGGTCATAGCACGAAAACAAATCTGTCTCGCCCGATTGCGTCGCGATATTGCAGACATACACCTTCACCGCGCGGCTGGCATGAACTGCCGCAGTCAAATCGGGGACGAGCAAATTCGGCAACAGACTCGTGTATAAACTGCCGGGCCCCACGACGATCAAGTCGGCGTTCAGGATCGCTTGCAAGACCGGCGGAAACGCGGGCGGATTGTTCGGCTCGAGCCAGACCCGGCGGACGCGCCCCGCCATTTCAGGAATTTTGCTTTCGCCCTGAACTCTGACTTCATTAACGATGTGCGGCAAACGGATATCGGCAATCAATCGCACATTATGGAGTGTCGAAGGAAGCACGCGTCCGCTCACCGACAATGCCCGCCCTGATTCCGCAACCGCCTGCTCAAAACTTCCAGTCAAATCGGTCAGGGCGGTGATGAACAAATTTCCAAAGGAATGACCATCGAGTTCCGGCGAGCCGCTGAAGCGATATTGAAAAAGCTGTGTCAATAAATCTTCATCGTTGGACAGAGCCGCGAGACAATTGCGAATATCGCCCGGCGGAAGGATGCCGAGGCTTTCCCGCAATCGCCCCGATGAACCGCCATCATCCGCAACGGTGACGACCGCCGTGATGTTGCGCGTGTGCTCTTTGAGACCGCGCAAGAGTGTCGCGAGGCCGTGACCGCCGCCGATGGCGACCACGCGCGGACCGCGTTCGCGCCGGCGGTAATCAGCCAGTTGATCCACAACGGCTTTTCCGGGCCGCAGGAACGGACGAAGCAGTGAATGGTTCAGCCCCCAAATCCCATAAACGATCATTCCAGCGCCCAGCCCGCCGAAGATGATCACGCGCAGAATGCGCGGCAGAAAACGCAAACTTGCATAAGACAAGAATGCGAGAATGACGGCATTGCTCGTATCCGTACGATAAATTTCGATCAAAAAAATAGCCAGCCCGACGCCCATCAATGTGATGCCCAGTAAAACCAGCGCCAGCCAGCGCTTGATACCCAGCCCCGGCTTCAACCATAGAATGAGCCGATTGGACCGCTGTAAAAGCCGCTCAAAAAGAGAAGAATTCCTCACAAAGAAAAGTGTAGCAGTGATGAAGACGGGCGTCAATCATGTTTTTAATGGAAGCGCAAACGAACAAAGTCAAGATTAATTGCGGCAATTTGCAGAGAACCAAAGCCAATCAGCAGGGCAATCGTATTAAAAAATAATTGTCTCAAAATAGGGTGTCATGGCGGGCATCTCTCAGCGGGCGAAGCAATTCCTGAAAGCAGGAACTTCCCATTGAAGCGGGGATGGCTTCGCCAAAAACCGCCTCGCAATGACAAAATCCTTAAGATGTTGACCGATAAAAAATCCAAATGCGATTGCCCCAAGCCAATGAGGGACATATTTCAGGAACTCGAAGTATAATCTCACCCACGAATGAACGATTTAATCAGTCAAATTTTTTCTCTGTTGACCGTTCCGCCGGGAAATCTAATCTATCACCTCGTATTGGTTTTTTCCATCGCCAGTGCACTGCAATCAGCGTTCAATCACTGGCGCTCGAGCGGATTTCCCCAGGCCCGCCGCACCATGCTCGGACTCGGCCTTCTCCTCCTGGCGCAGTTATTTCTCTTTATATTCAGCGGGCTGGGCTGGCAGGGCATCATCAACCCAACCGCCAGCCTGCCTCCGCTTGACCGGGCTTTCACCCTCTTCAGCATTCTTTGGATTACATGGCTTTGGGCTTTCCCGGAACCCAGCCGTTTTGCCGACGCGAGCGCCGCTTTGCTCAGCGTGCTGACGGCATCCGCCATGGCGCTCGGCCTGCTGACATGGCCGCCGCAATCATCCGTCACCACATACAACGTAACGATAGACGATTGGCTCTGGCAGATCGCTTCGATTGTATTCATCTGCATCGGAGCGCTGATTCTGCTCATCCGCCGCCCGAACGGATACGGAAACGGTTTGGCTGTTTTGACCATCGTTTTTCTGGGGCACTTTGGGCATCTTGCGTTTCACGAAAACGGAAATTATTCCGGCATCATTCGACTCGCCTACATGGCCGCGTATCCCATTTTGTTGACTCTGCCTCAGCGCTTTCCCGCACCGGCTGTCGTCAACAAGCCAACGACCATCAAGCAGGATACCCCCGTTCCCGAACGCCGGCGATACAGCACCGATCCAAAAACATTCCACGCGCTGTTGGATCTGGCGGCAGAATCGAGCGCGCCGAAAGTCAGCCAGGCCATCACGCGCGCCATTGCGCAAACCTTACTGGCAGATCTTTGCTTTTTGATTTATCTGACCGAAAACAAAAATCAACTGGTCATCGCGGGCGGCTACGATTTGATTCGCGAAGAAAGCCTGGAGGGCGGCAGTTTGAGCAAAAGCGCGATTCCCATGCTGACCAATTCCCTTCAACGCGGCCGTTCACTCCGCTTGCCGGCTTCAAGCACCTCCGCAGACATCAAGGGGCTCAGCGAATTACTCGGCTTGAGCAATCCGGGGCATGTGCTCAGCGTTCCGATCATGACCGCGGAAAAGGATGTGCTGGGCGGCGTGGTTTTGCTTTCGCCGTATTCCAATCGTTTGTGGAGCGCGGAGGATCAAGCCTTCCTTGCCAATATTGCCGTCTCGCTGGTGCCGATCGTCCAGCGCAGTCAGAATATGACGAAGCTCGAACAACAGAGCCGGCAAAATCAACAGGCGCTGGAAGTGGCGCGCAAACAAATCGAGGAACTGCAGGCACGCAACGATGAGCTTTCCAAACAAGTCGAAGCGCTCTTAACGCAGGCAAAGGACGCCTCCAAGGGTGGGAATGTTGCCGCATTGATGGCTGCGCAGGAGGAATCTCTCCGCACCATCGAGCAGTTGCAAAAGGAACTTGAATCGCTGCGCGGAAAAAGCAGGCGCTCCGAATCTCAAATTGAAAAGGAACTCAAGGCAAGTTTACAGGACATTGCGCGTTTGCAAAATCAACTCGCGGACGCCAACATCAAAATTCTGGAACTCGAAAAAAGCGGCGGGGCGCGCAACAAACCCAGCGAACAGGCGGAAGTCATCGCCTCCATCTCGCAGGAATTGCGTCAGCCCATGTCATCCATCGTGGGTTACACCGATTTACTGCTCGGCGAGTCAGTGGGCATCCTCGGCGCGTTGCAGAGAAAATTCGTGGAGCGCATCAAAGCCTCGACGGAGCGCATCGGCAGTTTGATTGACGACTTGATTCAAGTCACCACATTGGAAACGGGACTCGCCGATCTCAAGCCCGAACCAATTGATCTCAATTTGATCATTGACAATGCAATGGCATACACCAGCAGTCAGATCCGCGAAAAGAACATTTCGATGCATCTGGATCTGCCGCGCAAACTGGCTTCCGTCACGGCGGACCGCGAGGCATTGCAGCAAATTTTGATTCATCTTCTGCAAAACGCAGGCGCCGCGACGCCGCTCGAAGGCACGATCCGGCTCAAAGTCCAGACCACGAGCGAAGATGGCCAGGATTATGTGATGATTCAAGTCACGGACAGCGGGGGCGGAATCCCCGCAGAGGATCTGCCGCGCGTCTTCACGCGTCTGTACCGCGCCGATAATGTTTTGATTCAAGGCGTGGGCGATACCGGCGTTGGCCTGTCCATTGCCAAAACGTTGACCGAAGCTCAACATGGGCGCATCTGGGTCGAGACCCATCCCGGCGTCGGCTCAACCTTTAGCGTGCTTTTGCCAATCGCAAAAGGAACATCCAATAATAAGGATAAGAAGGAACGAAAATAATGCAATTCCTGCGCCAGCTGGGGGCTGGGTTGATCTACGCGTTGGTTTCGATCATCCTTGTGGTCGGAGGCTTATCGCTATCGCTGGCTGAAAGTTATACTGTTTCACAACCTTCGTCAACGCCCACCCAACCGCCGCTACCGGGAACGTTGACTCCGACATTGCCGGGCCCCACAGCAACGTTCACCGCAACCGCATCGCCAACGGCGACGCCGCCGCCGCCGACAAATTGTCCGCCGCCCGTTGGGTGGATTCAGGTCATTGTTCAACCGGGAGATTCGATCGCAGGTCTGGCTTATCGTTACCGCATCACGGCCAATCAATTGATGCAGGCGAATTGCTTGTCGTCATCCGGTCTTGCGCCGGGGTATTATGTTTATGTTCCGCCCTTGCCGACCAATACGATAATACCGTGCGGGCCATTTCCGGGATGGATTTTGGGTTATGTGGTCCAGCCCGGCGATACGCTTTTTCACATTGCGACGCAATATGGAACGACCGTTGACAATTTAAAAATTGCGAACTGTAAATTCGACAATGAAATTTTTACGGGCCAGCAATTGTGGGTTCCAAACGTTGCGACGATCACGCCGGGCGTGACGCTCATTCCGACCTTCACAACGCCAACGTATCCTCCGACTGCGACACAAACGTTGATTCCATTCACCGCTACCGCCACCCCGCCGACTTCCACCAGCGCGCCTGCCACTGCCACGCCGACACAGACGCAAGCGCCGACATCAACATCAACGCCGCTTCCATCCGATACGCCGACGGCGACGATCACGGCTTTTCCAACAACATCAACGCCATAAATTTTCCCACGCGCAAAATCGCCGATTCATGAAAACATTCACGCGCAGGTTCATCCTTTTGCTGACATTGCTGCTCGCCTCGTGTGGAACAGCGCCCGCAACCGCGCCCGCGCCGCCGCCGTTCGTATTGATCACGTCCGCGCCGAACGCCTCGCCGACGCCGACGCCTTTTCAGCCGCCGCTCGTCGAAAAGGTCACGCCAACCTCGTTGTACAACATTGAGGTCCCAACGCTTGAACCGTTTTTTCCGACAACGACTCCCTCGCCCACACCCGTCCCGCCAATCCGACCAACCGCAACGGTTGATTTAAGTTCGCTGTTCCCAACGCTGGCGGCGCCGCCTCCGCCGGATACATCCGCTCAGGGGCCGACGCCCATGCCGCTCTTGTCGAATAATGATTCGATCAACTTTTTATTAATCGGCTCAGATTTACGTACCGGCAATTCATTCCGCACCGACACGATGGTGCTGGCGATCTTGTGGCCGCAGGAAGGGCAGGCTTCGCTCATCTCGATCCCGCGCGATTTATGGATTTATATTCCGACCGTTGGAATGCAGCGCATCAACACCGCCTATGAATATGGCAACATGGACGATTACAGTGGAGGCGGCGCAGGTTTGTTGAAAGATGCCATCGCATACAACCTCGGCATCCGCATTGATCATACCGCCATGGTGGATTTCAATGGCTTCAGCCAAATCATCAACACGCTCGGCGGCGTGGACGTTCCGGTCGCGTGTCCGTATACCGACTGGCGTTTGATAGATCCGGGTTACGATCCAACCAATCCAAACAATTGGCAAAAATACACCGTTCCATCGGGCATCGTTCACATGGACGGCGATCTCGCGTTGTGGTATGTGCGTTCGCGTCAGGCATCGAATGACTTCGACCGCAGCCGCCGCCAGCAGGAAGTTCTGCGCGCCATTTTTTCTCAAGCATTGAAGACGAATATTTTGACGCGCATCCCGCAACTTTATAACGAACTCTCCAGCACGCTCAGCACGGACCTCGGGCTGGCTGACATTTTAAAATTGGCTCTCTACGCCCCCAAACTGACCAACGCAAACATCCGCAGTTATTACATTCGCCCGCCATACGTCACACCGTGGGTCACGCCCGGCGGCGCGGACGTCCTTCTCCCGAACCAGCCATCGCTTCAGCAATATTTGGCTGAAGCGACATCCCTTTCAACTTCAGCGGCGCAACGACAAAAAATCACAGTCGAAGTTCAAAACGGGACGCCGTCCAACGGCTGGGCAGCGCTCGCCGCGAGTCGACTCAATTACGCCGGTTATGCCACAACGATTTCAAACGCCGACCGTCAAAATTACACCAACTCGGTTTTGACGGATTACACCTTAGCGCAAGATGCCAAGGCGCGCAATACGATTCTTGCCGCGCTCGGACTGACAACCTCGGCCGCGGTTTTATCCGCGCCGCAATTGAACAGCGCCGCACAATATCGTTTGATCGTTGGCTACGATTATCAGCCGTGCTTCCAGCCGCAGGATTTATCGCATTAAAATAATCGGAGATCAAATGAAATTCCTTGCAAGAGACGATATACGCGTCAAAAAGGTGCCATCGCACTTGTCAGCAAATTGCGCGATGCAATGAAATCATGATCGGCACCCTCACGATTCATCTGCACCTCCCCGGTTGTTCCACGCTCAAAGAAAAGCGCGGACGAATCAAGCCGCTGATGGCGCGCTTGCATCGCGAGTTCAACGTCTCGGCGGCAGAAATGGATTTACAGGACAGGCGGCAGGAAGCCGTCATTGGCTGCGCCATGATCGGAAACGACGCGGCGCAGTTGCAGCGATCATTACAGACTGTTTCAAAATGGGTCGAAGCCAATTGGCCCGACGGTCAAATCATAGATCAGGCCATCGAGTTGATGTAACACGCGTGTCAAATTTCACAATAAACACTTGCATTCCAGAGAAAACGTCATATAATTTTTTCCATCGATTATTTGAATCAATCTGAGCGCCGAAAAAAGAAAACCCAAACCTGAATTTGGTGTTATACATTTGAGAAATGGGCACTTGATGTCGAGATTCTTGCTGTGCAGAGTCAACATTTTTAAAGCCCATTGCTGGCAGGTTTCCGTACTGGCCAGTTTAGTTGAATGTGCGCCAATCAGCAAATCATTGCTGATTGGCGCTTTTATTTGCAGGAGGCAGATGTGGAAAAACCTTTAGAGGTCGAAATCCTGGCGTACGCGCCCACAGCCTTTTATCACTGCACACATTGCGAAGTCGCGTGGACGGAGACGGGCCGCATGCAGCGCGTGCATGAAGAACAATTGGAGAGCAGTCTTCCTTCTGATTTGATGCAGGACTATCGGGCGATCTCCGATTGGGTGCGCGAAATCTTCCGTGTGCATTGCGACCGCGTGGTGGTCAAAGTGATCGACGCGGCGTCCATCGAGGGATTCTACAAATCCCTGAAATACGGAACGCGCCGCTTCCCGGTCGTGATTGTGAACGGCGAGGCGCGCTTCAGCGGACGCGGCGCCCTGGCATCAGCCAGCGAAAAGATCGCCAATCTGCTGGCCGCTCAGGTTCCGGTTGGATCCGCGTGAAGAACAAGAAACGAGGAGGTGTTCTGCAAAGATATTCGTCATTTTCAAGACATGGACAGCAAACGATCGAAATCAAGTAGTAATCAAGTGTTCCTTTATCCCCGCCAAAGAAAGGAGTACGTATGAATACACTATGGATCGTTGTAATCGCTGTGGTCGTTATCTACCTGGCATATAACTTCTACGCCAAGCAAATTGACCGCAACGTCATCCAGGCAGATGCAAAGAAGGCAACACCCGCCAAGATGTACATGGACGGCGTGGACTTCATGCCAACCAGCCGCAATGTCTTGTACGGCTATCACTTTAAGTCCATCGCCGCGGCTGGGCCGATCGTCGGCGTGATCACAGCCGCAAACCTGTGGGGCTGGTTGCCCGCTTTGTTGTGGCTGATGATCGGTGTATCGTTCATCGGCTGGGCGAGCGACTATAGCGCCATCGTGGTCGCCGTTCGTAACGATGGCAATAGCCTGAGCGCCATCAGCCACAAATTGATTGCCCCGCGCACGCGCTCGATTCTGTTCACGTTCATTTTCTTCTACTTGCTGTTGGTAGCCGGAGCTTTCATGGGCATCATGGCCGCTTTGATGGCCGCCCGCCCGGATGTGCCGCTTGGCATCATCATGCTCGGCGTGATGGGATTCCTCGCCGGACAGATGCTCTACAAATGGAAGATGGACCTGATCCTGGTCACAGCCATCGTGGTGATTGTGACGCTGGCAGCAGTCATCCTTGGTCCGCTCGGCGTAGGCGCCACAGCCAGCGGCGGACTTGATTTCTCCAAAGGACCCATCAGCTCGGTCTTTGTCGGAATCAACAAAGCGGTTGACAGCGGAACGCCAAACGGTCTCTTCTCCGTGACAGATCCAACCGGCGCCGATCCACGCCTCGCAACGGCTTTGTTCGATAAAACAACCGGTTTAATCAAAACCATGCCCTCTTACTTGTTGTGGGCGCTGTTCCTGCTGGTGTTCTCATACCTGGCTGCAACGTTGCCAATCTGGAGATTTGCACAACCAGTCAACTACATCGGATTCTGGATCACGCTCCTGGCCATTGGCTTAAGCGCCATCGGCGCGGTTTTGGCTCCATTTATCAAACCGGCTGTCGGCGCGTTTGCGCTCCCGGCGTTCTGCGGGACGGCTGATGTGGCCAACAAACTCTGCGCGGCCGCCAATGGCGGCTTTGTGCCGTTGGCAAACGGTTCATTCCAGCCGATTTGGCCAATGCTTTTCGTGACAATCGCCTGCGGTGCGATCTCCGGCTGGCATGCTTTGATTGGCTCTATTGGCACGGCGCGTCAATTGGAATATGAAACCGACGCATTGCCGGTGGGCGGCGGCGCGATGTTCACCGAAAATACGCTGGCCCTGCTTTCTCTGGTTGCCGTTTCCATCGCCGGAACCGGCGGAGGCGCGGGCCGCTTTGCGGCAGGCGTTGGCACCCTGCTGACAGTTCTCTTTGGCGACGGCTTCAAACTGTTCGGCACGGCTCTCGGCTTTGGCACATTCATGATCATCGTATTGACCGTAACGCAGTTGGTCTTCCGCGTAATGCGCGTCACGCTCTCCGAATGGGGCGGCGAGGCTATGCCTGCGCTGAAGAACATGCATATCTCAACGATCATCTCGATGATCTTGACGGTCCTGCTGGTGCTGACAGGCACATGGGTATATCTGTGGCAGTTGTTCGGCGCGGCCAATCAGTTGATGGCAGCATTGAGTTTGTTGATTGTCACGGTATGGCTCAAACAGCAGAATAAGAATCCGGCTTATGCGCTTTGGCCGACGGTGTTCATGTTCATAACTACGCTGGCGGCCATTGTGGTGACGGCCTATAACCTGCTTGTAACCATTGCGCTCAAGCCGGGAATGTCGGCTCTGCCGGTTGGCGGCGCATGGGCTATGATTTTGATTTCGGTACTGCTCTTCGTCTCTGCTGTGTACATTGGTTGGGATGGTCTGCAGGCATACCAGCGCTTTGCGCGAGGCGCCGGGCAGGCCAAGAAAGCCCCTGCGGCAGCCGACGATTAATCTAATCATCAAGAGGAGACGCAAGCATGCGTCTCCTCTTGATGAGGTTTTGAAACTCAGTTAATTGCGTTCGATGACGGCCCGCGCCAGACTGCGCAGCGCCTCAAAATGGGTTGTTGAGTCAGACTTTTTATAATCCGGGAAGGGAATGTGAATCTCAAGATTCGGCATATCCTTTCGCAGACTGAGCCGCGCATAATGCGGCGAAAGTTTTTGCATCGGCTCATTCAACTTATCAACAGTTGAAACGGCGAGGTCGAGCAAACCTTTGGGCGCCATCAACTGCAAATCGTGATAAGGCTTGCTTTCCCAGCCGCGTTGACGGGCGCGCTCCAGGGACGAACGTCCGCTCCAGGTGTTTGGGTCGGCCAGCTCGAGGTCCAGAAACGGAGCGGAATTGAGCTGGGCGCGGAAGATCATGACATCGTCGCGTTTTTGGATCACCGCCATGATCGTCATCCAAAAAACGTCGCGCGGCCTGAGGACGAGCAAGGTCTCGACGCGGCGAAAGGGCGGCTTGGCACGCGCAATGACGAGTTCCGCCACAGATGTGCCCAACCAGCGGAAAGTTGTCTTCTCGCCAATGCGCGGCAAGCCGGACTGCATCCACTTTAGCACGGCGTCGCCGCGGCGCAAGTTATAGATAATGCCGAAGACGAACCAGCCCATGACAATCATGACCGCCAGCACCAGAAAGTATTGTGGGTTCATCGCACACCTCGAATTGTTATCAATACATGAGTGCCAGTATAATATGAAAAACGACATGGTTCAAACGAACAAGCGCACTGGCTTTTTAAAATCCATACGGGAATTCTTATACGGCATGTTTGGGATGGAATTTGCCGCCCATGCAATGGAGATGCGCGCCAGCCTCGAAAGCTTGTTCATGCTGGCAACGGTGGGAGATATGATCGGCGTGCCTATTCTGCCTCCCTATTACAGTCTGCGCGTATTGCCCTATTTGGTTCCGCACATTACAACCTGGAAGCGCCGGGTACTGCGGCAGCGCGAATTTAGCGACGAGCACGATTATCATTTGGATGGACTTTAGATGGGACGCAAAATCCTGACTTTGCACGCGGCAATGATCGCCGCGCTCCATCTCATTTCATGAAAGGAATTGATCATGAGCGAGGAAAAACCCAAACAGCCCGAAAAGAAAGGTTTCTTCAAGAACATGCAGGAAATCCTGTACGGCATGGCGTCGCACGATATGAGCCGCTATGCCCTGCGGACGCGCGCCAGCATGGAGCATCTTTTCATCTTGATCACGATGGGCGACATGATCGGCATCCCGATCCTGCCGCCGTATTACAGTCTGCGCCTGCTCCCATACGTTGTGCCGCAGATCGCCACATGGAAGCGGCGTTTGTTGCGCGAAAAAGATGTTTCGGATGCCATGTTCTAGGAGCCAACCATGTCACTTAAACAAATCTTTGAGGAACATCCCGAACGCCGTTACATCATGTTCGGAGGAAAGGGCGGACTGGGCAAGACCACGTTCTCAGCCGCAACAGCCTACTGGCTGGCCAAACAGGGGAAAAAAGTGCTGGTGTTCTCGGTGGACCCGCAAGCCAGTCTTTCGGATATTTTCCAAAAGGACATTTTTGGAAAAGGTCCGGTCAAGATCATGGACAATTTGTGGGCGCAGGAAATTGACGCCGACCAGCACATCAGGGCATATCAGGCAGAAATCCGCAAGAAGATTCTCGACATGTATGGATTTGAAGAGGTGCCGGAGGAAATCGAACAATACATCCAGGCCGCTTCGGCGGAACCCGCCATGGAGGAAAGCGCCATCTTCGACGCGGTGGTGGACATCGTTGTGGAGGGAAACTACGATTATTACATCTATGATCTCGTGCCATTGGGTCATGCGCTTTATTATTTGAGTATGGCAAAAGTTTATGATGAGTGGATCAACAAGATCACCAAACTGCGCGAGGAAATGCGCGAGTATGAGGAAATGGTCTCGCGGCTTAAGCGCGAGAAGGAAACCGAGGAAGATCAAATTCTCAAGGAGCTTCAATATATCCGCGGACGGATCAATGCCTCATCTCAAATCCTGACCGATAAAGAGAAGACCGGTTTCTTCTTCGTTGTCATTCCCGAAGAAATGATCCTGATTGACACCGAAAAAGCCGCAGATTTATTCGCCAAATTCGATGTGCCGATCATGGGCTATGTGGTAAACCGCGTCATTCCGCACGAACTGCTTCAGCAGGACATCCCGCCTTACTTGAAAAACCGCATCGAGATGCAGGACAAATATCTGCAACAAATCAACACCATGTTTGGCAATCAAGTCGCGGCGCACGTGCCGGAGCTCGAACGCGATGTAACCGGACTGGAAATGATTCAAAAACTTTCCGAGATCATGTTCGGCAAGTAGGAGGACAACGATGACAAAGAATATTGAAACCTCTATGAAAAACTTTGTAATGGACCGCCAGCGGCTGCGCTATATTTTCTTTGGCGGCAAAGGCGGGGTCGGCAAGACCGTGATGGCGGGCGCGACCGCCATCTGGCTGGCGAAACAGGGACGGCATGTGATGCTGGCCTCGACGAATCCAGTCCACAGCCTGAGCGGGTTGCTGGGTCAGAATGTTTTCGGCAGGCCGACAGCGGTCGAGGGCGTGCCCAATTTATGGGCATATGAAATTGACACCAAAGACACCATCGAACGCTCCAAGCAGGAAATCCGCGATAAGATTCAATGGTTTCTGAAGTTCGCCGATATTTCCACCAAAGCCGAAGATTTCGTCGAATCAGCCACCATGAATCCGGCATTTGAAGAATCGGCAATGTTCGAAAACATGGTGGATTTGATGCTCGGCAACGAATACGACGTCTATGTTTTCGACACCGCGCCGACAGCCAATGCCCGCCGGTTATTGGGCATGTCGAAGGTCTATTCGTTGTGGGTCAACAAAATGTTGAAGAGCCGCGAGGAGGCGCGCTCCCTGCGTGAATTGCTTTCGTTCACGAAGAAAAAAGAAGCCGACCCGTTGATGGATTACCTCGTCTCGTTCCGCGACCGGATGGGCAAAGCGCAGGAACTATTAACGGATCCATCGCTGACAGCGTTCTTCTTCGTGACGTTAGCCGAGGCGCTGCCTATCGCGGTGATTACACGCTTCATCGGCTGGTTCCACGATTTCGGCATCCCGGTGGGCGGCGTGATCGTCAACATGTTGATTGACAAGAGTCAAGTCAACGACAAATCGCCGGAGTTCGTCCGCAACCGTGTCGAAATGCAGGCGCGTTACATGGACGATGTCTGGCAAAAATTTGAAGGCATGGTGCGGTCCATCGTCCCGCTGTACGAAAACGAAGTCCGCGGCGTGGAGTCGCTCGCGCACACTGCCGACAGTTTATTTGCATAAAACATGCAGGTCACGCTAAAAATGCGACCTGCCGCAAAACCCTTAATCATGATGACTACTTCTTCGAATCCCTTCCGCTCCTTTAGAGATATTGTTTACGGCATGGCCATCCACGATCAGGCGCGGACGCTGGCAAAACAGCGCGGCGGTTTGGAACATCTCTTCGTCCTGATCAGTTTCGGCGATTTGCTCGGCGTGCCGATTCTTCCGCCGTATTACAGTCTGCGCCTTCTGCCTTTTATCGTCCCGCAGATCAACAACTGGAAGCGCCGCATGTTGCGCGAGCGCGATTTGATGGACGCAATTTTTTAAACGGAGAAAAAAATGAAAGCTGTCCGTGTGCATCAATACGGTGGTCTGGAAGCGTTGAAATATGAAGATGTCCCACTCCCCCAACCCGGCGAGGGCGAAGCGCGTGTAAAAATCGAAGCAAGCGGAGTCAACTTCATTGACATCTACCACCGCATCGGACGTTATCAAGGTTCACTGCCGCTCACCCTCGGACAGGAAGCGGCAGGAACGGTGGACGCGGTTGGTCCAAATGTGAGCGATGTAAAACCTGGCGACCGCGTAGTCTTTGCCAGCGTACAAGGCACGTACGCCGAATACGTAATCGCCCCGGTGTGGAGGCTGGTCCCGATTCCTGCGGAGGTCAATGCCCAGCAAGCCGCCGCGGTGATCCTTCAAGGCATGACCGCGCACTATTTGACTCAAGACACTTACCCTCTCAAGAAGGGCGATACGGCTCTTATCCACGCCGCGGGCGGCGGCACGGGACAATTGCTGGTACAGATTGCCAAACTGCGCGGAGCGCGCGTCATCGCCACCGCGTCGACGGAGGAAAAAGCCGCTCTCGCACGCCAGGCCGGAGCGGACGAAGTCATCAATTACACGCAAATAGATTTTGAAGCCGAGGTCAAAAAACTGACAAACAATACAGGTGTGGACGTGGTTTATGACTCGGTGGGAAAGGATACGTTCGACAAGAGCCTGAATTGTCTGCGGCGGCGCGGCTATATGGTTCTCTTCGGCCAGTCTTCCGGCTCCGTCCCGCCGCTGGATCCGCAAACGCTGAACGTCAAAGGATCGCTGTTTCTGACCCGTCCTTTCCTCCAGCACTATACTGCAGACCGCGCCGAGATATTGAAAAGAGCAAACGATCTTTTCAAATGGATCACGGCCGGACAACTGAAAGTTCGGATTGATAAGACCTTCCCGCTGGCGGAGGCCGCCGAAGCGCATCGCTATCTCGAAGGCAGGCAATCGAAGGGAAAGATTATTTTGATTCCATAACTCACCTGCGCGGCAACGCGAGATTTATCTCGCATTTCCGGGCGGCATGTTGCCTTTTTCCGAATTATCCTAACAACCCGGATATGAGCTTATGTGCCGCGGCGTTCATGTCGCGCCCCATATCTGAAACATGCGCGTAAAGGCGAAACAAATTTCGCTACGCGATTGTTGGATTGATTTATAAATTTGCAACATACCGCCCTACGGAAAAACTGCGCAACATCCGCCCGTAAGACGGAACGGATGAGAAACGAATAAGAGATAAGCCCGGACATAAAATCCGGGTTTATTTATGGTTAAATTATGCCCATGAAGAAATTATCATTTCTCACGCGCATTTCGCTTCTGCTCGGATTCTTTTTCACGCTCGATAAAGCGCTGGCCTTCATCCGCGCCATCATCATCGCGCGCACATTCAATCTTTCGTTTGAATTGGATGCGTTCAACGTCGCCAACAATCTTCCCGATTTATTGGCCGCGCTGATCTCCGGCGGCGCGCTGGCAATGGCGTTCATTCCGGTCCTGACGCAAACGCTGGCGCTCGAAGGCCGCGCCCAAGCCTGGAACTTATTTTCGCGCCTCGCCAACCTGGCCTTCATCGCCACCGGCGCCCTGGCAATCATCATCGCCGTCTTTGCCGATCAGATCGTTCAACTCTGGATCGCGCCCGGCTTCAACGCGGATCAACGGCATGTCATTGCCGGCTTAATGCGGCTCGATCTCATCGCGACGTTTATTTTTTCTATCAGTGGACTTGTCATCGCCGGTCTGCAGGCGAATCAACATTTTCTTTTCCCTGCGCTCGCACCGATTCTTTACAACATCGGTCAAATCTTCGGCGCGTTATTCCTTGCGCCGAAAACGCCGTACACCGTCGGCCCCGTCACTTTTCCGTCGTTCGGACTCGGCGTGTATGGTTTGGCGTATGGCGTGATCCTCGGCGCGGCGATGCACCTTGCGATTCAAATCCCGGGGCTCATCCGTTATGATTTCCATTGGATACCCTCCATAAAAATCAACGACCCTGCCGTTATTGAAGTATTCAAGGTTGTCGGCCCGCGTTTGCTGACCGTCTTCGGCGTTCAATTGATGTTTGTGGCGCGCGACAATCTTGCCTCGCGGCTTGGACAAACAGGCGCGATTTCCTCGCTGACGTATGGCTGGATGATCATGCAAGTGCCGGAGACTTTATTGGGGACCGCTATTGCAACCGCCATGCTCCCGACTCTTTCCGAACTCGCCGCGCGCGCCGACTGGAGCGGCTTCCGTCAAACGATTGATAAAGCCCTCCAGGTTTTGATCGCGTTAACTCTCCCCGCCGGCGCGATCATGGCGGCGGGAATGCACCCGCTCATCCGCGCCGCCTTCCACTTCGACGAAGCCGGCACAGATCTGATGACCGCCACCGCCCGCGTTTACATGCTGACGTTGTGCGGTTACGCTATTCAAGAAGTTGCCGCGCGCGCATTGTACGCGCGCAAGGAAGCACTCATTCCACTGGCAACAATTGTCGTTCGATTAATCGTTTACCTGGCGATTGGAATCACCGCAGTGGTCTTCTTCCGTTCGATCGGCGCGCCAGCCATCGCCGTCGCCGAATTGTCCCTGACAATCGAAGCCATCCTCATGTTTGCAATCTTGAATCGACGCATGAAAGAGCCGGTTGGAATTAACGGAGCATTGCTGAAGGGGTTGGCCGCCGCCTTGTTTGGCGGAATCACAGCTTATGTCCTGGCCCTGACGCTTCCGGGCGGCGCGGTCATCACCGCAGTCATCGGGATGGCCATCGGCGCAATCGTCGCGCTGTTGATTGTCCAACGCGAATTCCGCTTGTTATTCAAGTTAGGGAAGGATGAGAGCCAGGAAGGCCTCGCGGTCGCCTAGTGTATAATAACCGCCATGTCTGAACACACAGGAAATACTCAACCCATCAAACCGATTCAGGAAGAAAGCGCTCAGGCTTCCACAAAACAAAAGAAGCCGCGCCGCTGGTCATCCATTCTCCTGAGCGTTTTGGGAGTCGTTGTCTTGCTCGGTCTCGGCGGCCTCGGCGGATACTGGAGCGGCATCGGCGACCGAAAAGCGGCTCAGGCGCAGGTCATTGACAAGCAATTAATGGAACAATTCCAATACGCGCTGGTGGATGAACAATTTGGCCGTTATGACGCCGCCGAACAGCGTCTCAACTTCATCATTCAGAATAATCCGAATTTTCCAGGGGCTCAATCTGAACTGGCCAAGGTTCTTGTTCAAAAGAGCATTCCCACGAATACGCCCACTCCCACGCTTACGCCGACTCCTGATCTGCGCGGCGAGCAGGCGCTTTTCTCCACCGCCCAGCAATTGATCACTGCCGGAGACTGGGCAAACGCGATTGCCGAATTGGATCAACTGCGGAAGGAAGACCCGACCTACAATACCTCGCAAGTGGACGGCATGTACTATTTCGCACTTCGCAATTACGGCGTGGCTTTGATTCAAGCCGGCAACCTCGAAGGCGGAATTTATCAACTCACGCTGGCTGAACGATTCGCCCCTCTCGATCGCGACGCCAACGGCATGCGCGATGGGGCGCGCACGTACATTCAAGCGGCCGCTTTCTTCGGCTCCGATTGGAAAACATCAACGGAACTTTTCCAGCAGGTTGCCGCAGGCTGGCCCTCCTTGTGGGATGGCACCATGACAGCTTCCCAGCGTTATCAAATCTCGGCCATGCGTTACGGCGATGAGCTGTTTGGCGAGAAGAGATATTGCGAAGCCTACCAGCAATATCAAGCGGCCGCCAGCATCGCGGCGCTGGACCAGACTGCGGCCAAGAATTCGAGTCAGGCTTACATCCAGTGTTACCCGCCGACGCCAACCAGCCAGCCGGCCGAAATTCCGACCATATCCACTCCATAGACAATGCCGCCTGTTCCCGTCTGGGCTGTTGCGCTGACATTCTGGCTGCATTTGATCGCCACCGTAACGTGGATCGGGAGTCTCGTTTCGATTTCGATTCTTGTATTGCCCGCCGCGGCGCGCACGCTTCAACCCACAGATCAACTGGTATTTATTGATACCATTCAAAAACGTCTTGAGCCCATCGGATGGTTCAGCGTCAGCCTGCTGGTCGTGACCGGTTTATTTCAAATGAGCGTCAATGTGCACTACAACGGTTTCCTCTCCGTCAGCGGGCTGTGGTCGCTGGCGATTTTAGTCAAACACATTCTGGTAATTTCGCTGATCGCAGTCAGCGCCATGCACACCTGGGACGTTTTACCGGCAATTCGACGCGCGCTCATGAGAAAAGACAAGGTCAATCAGGAACAACTGGATTCCCTGCGCCATCGTGAAACAATTTTGATGCGGACGAGCCTGGCGCTGTCAGTATTGATCTTGCTGGCAACCGCCGTAGCGCGTTCCGTTCCATGAACTGAGCGGGACTTTTCGTCCCGCTCAGCGATCAATTCTCGAATCGGGGACCATCATGTTTGTCGTTACCTCCCCGTAACTCCTACCGTGGATATTCGTAGAACGTCCCCGGTTCATCGGTGTAATAATAAATGATCTTGCGGTTCGGATAATCCTTGGGCAGTGATGAATCCGCCGCATCGCCGCGCGAAAGGGCAAAGATAAAGGGCGAGGTCAATGCGGCGTTCTGCAATTCAAGCAAGCCGCCGTATTCCGTCCACTCTTTTTGAAAATGGACAACGACCAGGGCGGGCGTCAGCATTTTTGCCTGCGCGGTCTCAAACGGAGCCAGCATGGCGCGGCTGATGCCGTATAAGTCCGTCATGCTCTTCAAGCGGTTGGGCAAATAAACAGTCAAGTTGTAACCCACGAGGAAAACGCAAAGCAACGCTACCGCGATCTGCATCCAGCGGCGAAAGCGGATTTGTTGTTTGAAGGTTTGTTCCGCCAGCCAAAATATTCCAGCGGCGGTCACGATCGTGAGGCTGTAAAACCCTTCGTAGTAATAACGCGGGCCGTACAGATCCGAGCCAATCCAATACGCCATGTACAACAATACAATCGAGGGAAAAACCAAAGCGATCAGCCAGGCGCGCAGATTGCGTCCGAGGGCGGCAACGCCGAACGGAAGGAACAGCCACGACAAACCTTTCCATCCGAGGAAATCGCTCCATCCTGCATCGAAGCTGATCTTGAGATTGACCCATGCCCAGAATAAGCTGTGTCCGCCCTCCTCCCGCCCAAAGCCGGGACCGAATCCAATTTTGTCGTACGGCCACCAAAGTGTGTACGGATTCAACAAAGCGTTGCCGGTGACGGCAAACTGCCAGAGGGGAACCAAAGCCGCGACGAAAGCGGCGAGCAGGCCAATCGTCAAGACGCGGATGCGAACGGAGGCGTCGCCGCGCCAAAGCAAATAGATTCCGTGAATGAAGAACGGCAATCCGACCGCAATCGCGGTCCACGGCCGCGTCATCGCCAGGACGCCGAGGCTGAGTCCCGCGACTGCGGCTGTCATCCAGGGTGGAGGCGGCTGAACCGCGAAGCCCGCCAGGCGCGCGAAGAGGTTATTTTTCTTTTCATTACTCTCTCCGCGGTTTGAAAAATAAAACGTATCCAGCCATGCCAACACAAACGCGAGACTTAAAACCAGCGCCCACGGATGCGAAAGCAATGAACCGGAATTCAATAAAAAGAATGGAGAGGTGACCGTCAACAGCGACGCCAATAGACCGACGCGTTCATCAAAAACTTTTTTGCCGAGCAAATACGTCAGCCACACGCCCAGCCCGCCGAGAATCGGATTGATCCAATCGCGGGCGTGAAGCAATAATCCAAACGCCAGCATGATGGGCCAGCCGAGGGGATATTTTCCAAAGCGATTGCCGCGATAATCCACGACAAATGGAACAAGGATGCTTTTTGGATCGGGCGGCGATGGAAGCATGACTTTGCCGGCCGCCACGACCTGCGCCTGCCATACATACGCCATTTCATCTTCAATATGCGGCATGAAGTTGAAGACGCGGTCCGCGACAAGATGCGCGGCGCAGACCGCGATCACGCTAAGGGCAAGAGCAATCAAGTTGGCGCGGGGAATTTTCATTTGCCACCACGAAGGCTCAACGGCGCTAAGAGCCGCGGCGTATTTTTGGCGTTCTTATTCTTCCACAGCGGGGTTTGGAATTTGGATCGGAATATTCAATCGGCCCGGGACGCCGGTCAAGTCGTACGCCATGGCCCCGTTGATTTTCACCGGCACGATCCCGCCAATTTCCAGTTTATCTTCGACAAGAATCAAACCGTCAATCTCCGGCGCATCGCGATAGGAACGGCCAATTGAGATTCCGTTATCGTAGCCTTCCACCAGCACATCCAGGGTTTTTCCGACATAGGATTGATTGATTTGCAGTGAAATATTCTGCTGAAGTTCCATTAATTGCTCGTAACGCTGTTGTTTGACTTCGGCCGGAATCGGGTCGCCGAGCGGCTCGGAGGCCGTCCCCGGCTCGAACGAGAATTGGAATGCGCCCACGCGGTCAAAGCGAATCTCTTTTACAAAATCAAGGAGCGTTTGAAACTCCTCGTCTGTTTCGCCGGGATAACCGACAATGAAGGTGGTACGGATGGCCAGATTCGGAATCGCTGCGCGCATCTTTCCCAGCGTCTTATGAACCCACTCAATATTCGACGGGCGCCGCATGCGATAGAGCGTTTTCGGATGGGCGTGCTGAAGCGGCATATCGAGATAAGGCAAAATTTGTTTGCGCGTCGCCATGACCTCGATCAAACGATCGGTAACGTAGCCGGGGTATGCGTACATGATTCGAATCCAGTCCATATCCGGCACGGCGTCGGTGAGCTTTTCCAACAGCGCTGCAAGGCCATCTTTGATTCCAAGATCGTGGCCATAATCGGTTGTATCCTGCGCGATGAGAATCAATTCGCGCACGCCGGCGTCGCGCAGGCGGCGCGCTTCGTTCAAAATCGTTTCCATCGGACGGCTGACGGCTGTGCCTTTGATCAATGGAATGGCGCAGAACGCACACGGACGGCGGCATCCATCCGCGATCTTGAGATACGCCGAAGCGCCGGCTACGCTCGCTCGAACGGTATCCGCTTCATCTGTCCCGACGGTGGCGCTGGCCGGCAAATGATAAAGCGGCTCAGGATGACTCCCTTTGCGAAGTTCGCGCACAACCTGAACGATATCCATCCAGCGGCGCGTGCCGAGGATGCCGTCAACGCCCGGCACTTGTTTGGCGACCTCCGCCCCATAGCGTTGTGTGAGGCATCCCGCCGCGATCAAAATTTGTCCATCGCGTTTGCTTTCCGCCAATTCGCGCAGGACTTTAATGGACTCTTGTTTTGCGGGGCCGATAAATCCGCAAGTATTGACGATCAGGACTTTTGCTTTAGCCGCGTCCTCGACGGCGCGGTAACCGTCGCGCAACAATAACTGCGCCATGGAGTCGGAGTCGACGGTGTTCTTGGCACAGCCAAGCGAAACGAGATGAAAAGTATTGGACGGCAAGATTATCCTCCAGAAGCGGACGTGCCGGTTGCGGTCGGTGTGGAAGTCGGCGTTTGCGAGGGCGTCGGTGTGACATTGGGCGAAGCGGTGGCTGTTGGACGCGGTGTGGCGGTCGGCGTTACGATGCCTTTCGCCGTGTAAATGAGATCAACCACTTCGCCAAAGTTGCCCATCACGCCCTGGTCGCGGCCGTTATAGGTGACGCGAATCCCGGACGCGCTTCCAACCAAAACTTCGATTTGGTTCTGCGCCTCATATGGATACGCCGATCCCGGATTGGTGCGTCCCTCGAACTGCACCTTGCCGTCAACAGTCACGCGCAGATACGTGCTTTCCGACGCCACCAGATTAACCTGTACATTGATATTCGGCCCCAGCGTCGGCGGCGGAAGTGTAATGGTGGGGCCGCCCGTCAAGGCGGTGGAATCCAACGCCGTACCCGCCGGGATGACCGTGACGCTTTGCGAACCGATCGGCTCAGGCGTCCCAGCCAGGATCTCAGAAATGGAAGGAGGGGTAGCCTGCGCGCTGACGGACGCTCCGACCGCGGCCACGCGCGTGATTCCCCAAATTGCAAATAAAATCAGCAAGACGGCGATGCCTCCGCCGAAAAGCAAATCGCTGGCAATGAAGACACGCAGCGGCGGGAGTGAGGTATTCACGGTCATCGTTCCGCGGCGGCGTTTCAGATTCTCGGGGCGGCGTTCGCGATGGCGCGCCTGCAAGCCATCCGCAAAACGTAAAAGGATGGCGTCCACATCCAAATCGAGGAAGCCGGCATAATTGGCGAGGATGCCGCGCGTCTGCACCAGCGAGGGCAGATCCTCCAGCGCGCCTTCCTCCAACGCCTGCTGATATTCCGCTCTCACGCGCGTATGCCGTTCGATTTCCTCATACGTCAAGCTCAGCATCTCGCGGCGGGCGCGCAATTGATTGCCGATCTCGCTGAAAATTTCTTGGGATGATTTTGGAGATTCGGGCCGGTCCTCCAAAATCGGGTTGAAATCCTTTGCGTCGAATTCGACGCTTTCATCCTCAATTTTTGCAGAGGATGATTCTGCCGCACTTGACCGGCCGGCTGTTTTCTTAAACCGCCCCGAGAACCAAGCGCGCAAACCCGCAAGGCGAGCGTTTAGCGCGTTTGGCTTTGCAACAGATTTTGATTCGATTTCAGGATTTACTTCCCGCGGGATTTCTTTCTCTTCGGGGAGGACGCCGCGCGCTTCGACTTCGGCCTGCCCGACAGCCCGGCTGTTTTGCGATTCGATCTCGATCGGCCGGTTTTCCTCCGGCTTGATTTCTTCTTCGGTAATGGGCGACGCGGAAGAGAGAAACTCGACTTGCGCGGCGAGGAGGCGCGCTTCGGGCGGGACTTCCTTTTTTGGGAAAGCGCCCGCTTTATCTTTTTTTTTACAACGGTACGTTTATCTTTTGCCTTGGAAACGCCTGCGCCTGCGCTTGCCTTTGCCGTCTTCGTTCTGGAAACAACCGGTCTGGTCTTTGTGTTTGCGGCGGCGCTCTTTCGCTTCGAGGGTTTCGTCGCGGGTAAAGACATTTTTTCGGCAGGCGGCTCCTCAACGGCAGGTTCGGGCGCGGCGGGCAATTCTTCCCTGTAACGGATGGGAACAAACGGCTCTGGTTCAGAAATTGGAGGCGGGGTCGATTCTGCAGGCGCGGATTGTGTTTCCGCAACGGGCGTTGATTCGGCTTCTTGGGCGGGAGCCGTTTGCGAGTCGGAGGAAGAAGCGGGCGATTGGTAGGCAAGCGTCTGCGCCGAAGGTTGAACATGGACCGGCGTCGCATCCGCTTTCAATCCAAGGAAGTCCGTGTAGTTTCGCAGGAAACCGCGCGCTTGAGCCGCGGAGGGAAGCGCGGAAAGATCGTCGCGTTCGAGCGCTTCAATGTAATGCGGACGAATGCGCGTCTGTTCAGCCACTTGAGCGATTGTCAAACGTTTTTCTTCACGTGCTCGTTTGAGTCTCTCACCAATTGTTTCGGTCATACATCCTTGATTTTAACACAACATCACCAGCTGCTTCGAGCCGGTGATGGATTTGATCATTCAGGCTTTGCGTTTTCTGCAGGCGTTTCTTCAGCGTCTCTCTTACGGGGACGCGGTGCGCGTTTGGGTTTTTCGCCGGCATCCGCCTCGGCGGCCGCTTCCGCCTCGACCATCTCCCCTTCGCGATGAACGATGATTTTGATTTCGGGAATTAAATCAATCGTGAGCCGCACGTGCGCTTTGAACTCGCCCACTTCGCGGATGGGTTGCATATCAATCTGCTGGCGCTTGACCTCATATTTGGTCTGCTCCATGATTGCATTGGCAACGTCCTGGGTGGTAATCGAGCCATATAACTTTCCCGTTTCTCCGGCTTTCGCCGCAAAGGTCAGCGTGATGCCGTTGATGTGATCGGCCAGATCCTTCAGTTCGCTGTTCAGTTCAGCGCGTTTGATTTCCGCCTGACTCTTGATTTTTTCGGCCTGCTTCATCGCACCCGGTGTTGCCAGGACGGCCAACCCTTGAGGAAGCAGAAAGTTGCGGCCATAGCCATCCGCGACCTTTTTTACGTCGCCGGCGCGGCCTAATTTGTAAACGTCTTTCGTCAACAATACTTTCATTTTTATTCAAGCCCTTTCCGGGAAATTTTGATATGCCGCACATTGATGCGGCCCGCCAAACGAAGGGTACTACGTTCAGCGGGGCTGGATTGTAACAGATAGACGCGTTCTTGCCAACCTCGCGCCGGGCTCACGATCGCAATCGTGCAATTGAACGCTTATGGGGCGCGGCTGAGGTCATCCAGCCTCAATCTTGTTGTGAACTTTCGTGATTTACTGATTATATACTTTGGAAGCGATTGTTCGTGGATGGGGGAGGAACCTCCGCACATGACGCCCGCAGGTAAACGAAACTGCGTTCGTCATATAATTTGGATAGATTCCCCGCGAAAGGAGCCCCCTCCCATGCGCCGATTCATCCTTCACCTCGCCCTCGCCGCCTCAGGTGTGCCGTATTTCAGTTGGTTTTTTAAGGTTCAACGTTAACGTTTGGCGAAACTACACTTCATCAGATAGACCCGCTATCCACGTCCCCCTTCCCGTTTTTTTCTTGTTGACAAATCCTCCCGCATCCGCTAATCTTGACATGTGAATCGCATCGCGCTGACCACGAACCAGCTTGCCGTTATCGAAGCGGATCTCGCCTCCAGATTTTTTCTCGCCGGCCCCGCGGGAACAGGCAAATCCACCGCCGGCGTCGAACGCTTGAAATATTTGCTGGCTTCGGGAATCCCCGGCGATTCGATTCTCATTCTCACGCCTCAACGCACACTTCAAGAACCATATCTCGAGATCATTCAATCGCCCAAACGAATCGCAGGCGGCGAAGCGACGCCGGCCACAGTCGGCGGTTTGGCGCGGCGCATGGTGGATTTGTTCTGGCCGCTCGCCGCAGAGGAAACGGGCTTCGCTCATCCCGATCGTCCGCCTGTTTTTCTGACGCTCGAAACCGCGCAATACTACATGGCGCACATCGTGCGACCGTTGCTTGATCAGGGATATTTCGAGTCGGTGACAATTGACCGCAACCGCTTATATTCTCAAATTCTCGACAACTTGAATAAATCCGCCGCAGTAGGTTTTCCATACACCGAAATCGGTTCGCGCCTCGATTCGGCCTGGATCGGCGATCCGGGTCAGCGGCGGATTTACCAGGACGCGCAGGATTGCGCCACGCGCTTCCGCGAATTTTGCTTGAAAAACAATCTGCTGGATTTTTCGCTTCAGCTTGAAATTTTTCTGAATCGTCTCTGGTCCGACCCGCTGGTCCGTGAGTATCTTGTCAAAACGTATCGCCATTTGATTTACGACAACGTCGAAGAAGATGTCCCTCGCGCTCATGATTTGATTCGCGAGTGGCTTCCGCATTTCGATTCCGCTTTATTGATCTACGACGAAGACGCAGGGTACCGCCGCTTCCTCGGCGCGGACGTGGATACGGCTCTTGCTTTGCGCGAACTTTGCGACGAGCAAATCAGGTTTGACGAATCGTTCGTCATGTCGGAGGGGATTGCCGATCTTGCCGTTTCACTCAACGAGGCAATCTCCCCTCTCCCCTCTCCCCTCTCCCCCGCCAAAAGGGACAAGGGACAAGGGATAAGGGAAACAACACTATCTATCATCACTGCCCGCTTCTATCCCGAATTACTCGACGCCATTATTGGCCAAATCGAACATCTAATCAACGAAGATCGAATATCGGCCTCCGAAATCGTCATCCTCGCTCCCTATCTTTCGGACGCATTGCGCTTCGCCATCACGAGCCGACTCGCAGCGCGCGGCATTCCCTGGCGCACACATCGTCCATCGCGTTCGCTGCATGACGAACCTGCCGCGCAAGCCTTGCTGACTCTCGCCGCGCTGGCGCATCCGCATTGGAATATACGCCCGTCCAAGTTCGACGCGGCTTACGCGCTCAAGCTCGCCCTCGACATGGATCTGGTGCGCGCACAGCTACTGGCTGAGATCGTCTATCGCACAAAAGATTTCACGCTTTCATCGTTCGACCAGATCAATCCTGAAAAACAGGAACGCATCACATTCATGTTCGGAAACCGATATTCGGTACTTCGAGATTCGATTCTCGAGTATCGAAATTCGATCCCTCTGCCCCTCGATCATTTTCTGCGAAGACTCTTTGGCGAAGTGTTATCTCAACCCGGCTTTGGATTCCATCGCAACCTCGACGCGGCGCGCGTCGCCGCCAGCCTAATCGAGTCGGTGCAGAAATTCCGCCAGGTCATGGAGCCGGTTGAAGGTCTGGCCGATATCGGACGCGAATACATCGCCATGTTGAACGATGGAGTCATCGCCGCACAATATCTCGAATCGTGGAAAGCAAAATCCGAAGAGGCGGTGCTCGTCTCGCCCGCGTATTCTTTCCTGATGATGAACCGGCCCGTGACCGTCCAGTTTTGGCTCGATGTTGGTTCGAGCGGATGGTACGAGCGCCTCGACCAACCCTTGACTCATCCACAAGTGCTCAGCCGTGAATGGCCCGCTGGCCGTCCATGGACATTTGCCGATGAAGAGCAGACCAATCAGCAAACGATGGCGCGTTTGGTTTCGGGCTTGTTGCATCGCTGCCGCGGCAAACTTTATCTCGGCATCAGCAATTTGGGCGAAAGCGGATTTGAACAACGAGGAGAATTACTGAGGGCGTTTCAAAGGGTGTTGCAGGAGCAGGATAATGGATAATGGTTCATGGATAATAGTTGTTTCGCACACCATTTCCCCTCTCCTTTTGGGAGAGGGCCGCGAAGCGTGCCGAAGGCGATCAGGGGTGAGGCGGCAACGCGGCGAATTGTTGAGAGCGTTTCAAAGAGTGTTGCAATATGGAGGAGAAAATAAGCTATGAACATAAGATGGCGTCTTTCAATCGTTGCTATTCAGATGGGAATATTAATCGCAGCTACCTTTTGGGCAACAGGAAAGCTTTATTCTTCTGAAACCTGGTTTGCTGCGGGATTACTTTCTGTTGTAATAAATTCACAAATTCTGGAGCCATTTTATTCACGACCTGCTGACGTTATTGGAAATGTTCTCATCTGTATATTTCTTTACCTGACTACATCAAAACAACACGCTGAACCCGCTTGGACAGTCTTCTTAGTTGTTATCCTGTTAGCTTTTATTCTCGCAATTTTAGCTTTATGGTTGGGTGCTGGAAAACGACAAGGCAAGCTTACTTCATTTGCTCGATTCGCGAAGACTATATCGTCGGAAGCAACAGCTATAAGAATTTATTCGATTGTTTTCTGGCTCTCACTTATCGAATATCATTTTGATTTAGGAACAACCTTTTGGGCAATAGGCTGTGCATGGGCACTGATCGTCTCAATAGGTTTAGTGGATTGGGCAAAAGCTTGGGGAATTCTTACAAGTAATCGGCAAGAGTGTTCAGTAGAAGGAATGATAGGGCCATCAAGAATATTAATTGGCGCATCAGATTTACCTGATCCAGGTGGTTGGATAAAACTTCAAACAAATGGGCACGAGATAAAAGGTGTCATGATCTCACGGGTAAAAAGGATTGATGATGTTTGGGGGCAAGTGTTTTTAGAAAGACAAGAGGATTGCGAGCAATTACTTGCAGCCCGCAATACCACCATTGAATTCACCACAAAACCTAACGAAGATGTTATTGGGATTGTTGACGTTGGTTCAACGCAAGACAACCTTGTTTTCTCACCCAATCGTTCTTTGGAAATAGGTAGCGTAGTCGCAATTAAGAATGGCAATGTCGAAATATTATATCAAGTACATTCTGCAAAAGTTCAACAACTTGACATTAAAGGAGGGGCGCATCTTCAAGTTCAAGCACAAGCAAAGCAGATTGGGTATTTTGAAGATGAAACATATAGGCTAAGACAATATTATTGGGTCGCAAACCCAGGTTCTCCTGTCATAATAAGCAACACAAAACCTGACATAGATAACTCGAAAATACCGAACACTTGGATTGTTATTGGGCATGCATTACGAACTGAAATACCGGTTTTTCTTGATTTAGAAACAGCGACACAAGGACATCTCGCTATTCTTGGTATGACCAAGATGGGTAAGACAACTCTTGCCTCGCGTTTAATTTCCGCTTTGAACAAGAACAGAAATATTACTATCCTCGATCAAACTGGAGAATACAGGAGTAAGCGAGGAATTCCAGTTTACAATCAAAACCATGATAAAGCAAACAAAGGAATCGCGGTTCTAGAACCACAACTTAATGAAAACGCCGTCACGAGAGCATTTGGTTATTTACAACAAGTAACAAGTATTGCTCGGAAGGAATACGAATCAGGCAATCTAAATTTAAGAACAATATTGATTGAGGAGGCGCACCAATTTATACCAGAACCCGGGGGTTTAAGTTTCGGTACTGAAAAAGACACCACACAAAAAATTGGTTCGTTAATGATGCAAATTCGCAAGTACGGCATTAGTGTGATGCTAATTTCTCAAAGAACCGCTGTCGTGGCAAAAAGTGCGTTATCACAATGCGAAAATACCATAGCATTTAAAAGCGTTGATAAAACTGGACTAGAATATTTGGATACAATCTCTGGTCAAGAAATCAGTGATATGTTGCCTATTCTCAAACAAGGCGAGGCGATTGTATTTGGACCTGCTTTCTCATGCGATGTTCCTGTTGCAATAAGAACTATCCAAGAAATTCACCAAGAGAATGAATCGCCCCAGCCAGAACCTTCTGATGACGATATTCCATTCTAATAATTATGAATTGAACTCCCCACCTGACACATGACACTTCCCTTCACTCCTCGCCCTTCGCAACGTGAAATCCTAGCCTATCGCGGCGGCACGCTTGGCATTTCGGCTGTGCCCGGTTCAGGCAAGACGTACACACTCTCGGCGCTCGCCGCGCAAATTATTTCGAGCGGCGCGCTCGAGCGCGATCAGGAAGTGCTCATCGTCACGCTGGTCAACTCGGCGGTGGACAATTTCTCGGCGCGCATTGGCAAGTTCATTCAAGCGCGCGGCCTCATCCCCCAACTCGGCTATCGCGTCCGCACCTTGCACGGGCTGGCACACGACATCGTCCGCGAGAATCCGCCGCTGGCGGGCCTCGACAAAAAATTTTCCATCGTGGACGAGACCGCTTCATCGTCCATGATCGCCGAGGCGGCGCGCGCCTGGGTTCAAACGCATCCCGATTTTCTCGATCAATACATTTCCCCCGCGCTCGACGATTATCAGATTCGACGCGTGCGCGATAAGGATTGGCCCGACTTAATCGAATCGATCGCGTCGAGTTTCATTCGATCCGCCAAAGACAGACGACTCACGCCGGATAAACTCCGCCTCGCGCTGGACCATCAGCCGACTCCCCTTCAATTAGCTGAGATGGGTCTGACAATTTATTCCGACTACCAGCGCGCCCTCGCCTATCGCGGCGCGGTGGACTTCGACGATCTCATCCGACTCGCGTTTGAGATGCTGAACACATCTGACGAACTTCTCGAACGCCTGCGTTATCGCTGGCCCTTCATTCTCGAAGACGAAGCGCAAGACTCGTCGCAATTGCAGGAAGATATTTTGAGATTATTATCGGGAACCATCGCGCTGAGCGGAGGGTCGAGTAGCCGCGAAGCGGCGTATCGAGACCCGCAGTCGAAGCGCGAAGAAGCACAAGGCAATTGGGTTCGCGTTGGCGATCCGAACCAAGCCATCTTTGAA
>JBHORD010000063.1:0-4609 GCA_042408355.1 Anaerolineales bacterium | reverse complement strand
AGCCGAAAAAAAACAATCAACGACAACATCCGAACGCTGGGCCGCGCTGCCCGTCGGATTGGCGGCAATTTATGGCGGATACTTCGGCGCGGGATTGAGCGTCATCATCCTTGCCATGCTTGGGCTGGTCGTCGAAGATACATTGACGCGTTTGAACGCGATCAAACAAGCCATCAGTTTTGCAGTCAATGTTGCCGCGGCCGTTTTCTTTGTTTTTTCCGGCCAAGTCTGGTGGGGCGTTGCGGCAGTGATGGCCGTCGGCGCTTTGCTGGGCGGGGCACTGGGCGGCAGGCTGGCCGGCAAAGTTAAACCGTCCACGCTGAGATGGACTGTGGTCGTGATCGGAGTTGCGGTTTCGATGATTTATTTTGTGCGCGGCTGAGCGCTTTATCCAAAACCGACCGCACAGATGTATGAATCCATGCCAAAATCAAACAACGCCTCAACAGCCGGCATAAACATAAAACAGTTAATTCCGCTGTTGATGATCGTTGTTCCCATTCTCGGATACTGGTCCTATTGCAATTTTCTAAAGCCAATCTCCCCCTATTATCAGGACTACGATCCGGAATTCCAGTATTTCCTGAATTCGCTGGCGATCTTGAGAGGCGGAAGTTACACATACATTGATCACCCGGGGACGCCGCTCGAAATTATCGGCACGATCATTCTGCTGGCAACCCGCATCTTTCTTCAAAATCATCAGGGCAGTTTTACCCTGTATCATCTGCAACATCCTGAACTCTTCCTTGAATTGGCGCGCGGCCTTATCGTGGTATTGAGCCTTGCCTGTGCAACGTTTTTCTTCTACACCGCAAAGGCATCCGAGCGGCTTGAGGATGTTTTCGCCGCCGCGTCACTGGCCATGATGTTCTTTGTAATCCACCCGGACTCATTTTCCACTTTAACAACATGGTCGCATAATTCATTCAACTTTGCCTTTGGAACTCTGCTCCTGATGATTCAATTCAGGGTTTTTCGGAGAAACACGGAGATTTTTCTTGGAAAAATCGTCGGGCTGGGATTGGGGATTGGCGTTTTAACCTCGATAACCGTTTACTTCGCCGCCTGGATGGCAGGCGCGCTCGCCGCTCTGATGATTTTATACCGATCGCTAAAACTATCATGGAGAAAAGCAGTCATTGCCGGCGCAACGCTGATCGCCGCTTCCGTTACGGGATTTGTGCTCGCCACTCTGCCGGTTCTAAACCTATATTCCTCGTTTGCAAACTGGATGACCAGCCTGATTTTCCATCAGGGAATCTACGGAGAAGGCGCGGCGGGCATTACATCGCCATCTCTCATGCTCAGAAATTTTTTAACGCTTGTGCAAGACCTTCCGGTATTTTTTGCGGTTGCCGCCTTAGAGTTCATTCTATTTATCTATGGATTGATACGATGGCGAAAAGAGGCTTGCAAGAATCCGGGGACGTGGGCAATGGCAGGCGGATTAACGTTTATGCTTGCGCTCGTAATAATAGCCGTCTCCAAACATCCAGGCGATATTTATATGCTGGCCGGAGCCGCGATTCTGCCTGTGCTGATGACAATCATTCTGGATATTTTTCAAAATGATCCGGCGTTGAACCACATCATGAAGCAAATCACCGCCGCCCTCCTCTTGGGCGGACTGGCGATTTCCTTCTCAGCATCTATCATCCATCGAAATAATTACGCAGACAGCATCCAAAGCGCGCAAACACAGACCTGGCAAGCCATTCAGAGTTACGGCGTATCCATGAGCCAATCACCGGAAAATCTGAGCATTTACTGGACTTATGGAACCTATTCGCCGTGTCAATCGCTTCAATTCGGCGACAATGGCACAAGCCCTGAAATTACGAATGACATCAAGACCATCTGCGGCCATCAGCGCGGGATAAGCATCTGGGCCAACAGGGTTAAAGTTTTTCAAAAGAAATGGGATATTCTGGTAACCCGGACAGGTTTTATGGAGACCTATCCCTTTTTGAAGGAAATAGGAAGCGTCTATAAAGTATTGCCCGACACAACCGACAAGTTTGGTTCGATTGTTATTATCAGCAACACAAAATGACGCGGACGAATCAAAAACAATCCTGCCAGCTTAAGCTTCTTCCTCGCTCAATATCGCCTCTGCCAGTTCTGCCGTACTTTTCAAAATCAAATCGGGACCTTGACGCCGCAGTTCCGGCTCCTCGCCAAAACCGCACAAAACGGCAACAGTCTGCGCGCCGGCGGATTTTCCCGCGCGGACATCCACAACGGTATCGCCAATCATGAGACATGCTTCGGGTGTTGTTCCCATCTTTTGCGCGGCCAGCCGGATCGGGTCCGGGTACGGTTTCGTATGTTCGGCGCTCAAGGCAGTAATGATTGCGTCGAAATATTTTGTCAGATTAAATTGTTCCAGAAACGTCATTGTGCTGTCTTCATCCCGCGCGCTGACAACCGCCATCGGGTAATGACCTTCGAGCCGCGCCAGCATCTCCTGTACACCGGGGACGATCAGGTATTTTCTGGTTTTATGCCTGCGATGGCGATACATAAAATCAATCAGGCGAATGATCGGGCCGTCGAGGCCAATCGTATCGGTCCATCCGAGCAAGGCGTTGCCCGGCGCTTCGCTCCACATGACAAGGCGGCGCGCAGTCCGTTGGGGATTCCGAACGAAAGGCATGCGGCGAAAGAAGGCCGAAAATCGATTCACATAATAATCGTCTGTGTCGCTGAGCGTTCCATCCACGTCAAAACACAAAGCGCGCACGCGGTCAACATCGAGAGGCATGCCCCCATTGTATTCGATTCCGCAACTATGAAGTTGCCAGGCATGTTATACTTTCAATGCCAAAAATGGTCCCTGTCGGTATGGGAAAAAACGATTTTATTTAATGCCAGAAGTGGGCTAAAATATCTCTACCCTTTCTGCGGGGGATGACCGCGGACGGGAATGATAATGGCTAAAGACCGCACACGATCCCTGCTTGAACTGCTCATTCAAATCAACCGCGAGGTGGCGGCGGCGCTTGATTTGCGCACCGTCCTGCAACGATTGCTGTTTGCCGCCATGCAAAATGTGGGCGGCGAACGAAGCAGTATTGTGGTGTTGGACGATGCCGGCAAACCCATTGATGCAACCATCGTCTATGGCAAAAGCCTTCACGAACACACCACACAGCAACTGCGCGAAACCGTTGACCGGGGACTCGCCGGATGGGTGATCAAAAATCGCAAAGCGGTTTTGATTCCAGATACAAGCAAGGATGATCGCTGGCTTAAGCGGCAGGATGATGCCAAGGAGCAGAGCGGCGCGAAATCGGCAATCTGCGTTCCGCTTCTGGCGCGGGACCAACTGGTTGGCGTGTTGACCCTCGTTCATCCCGCGCCGAACGCTTTTCGCCCTGAACACCTCGAGCTGATGCAGGCCATTGCCGATCAAGCCAGCATTGCCGTGCTGAACGCGCGGCTTTATACCGAAAGTTTGCGGCAAGCGCGCATCATGACCGCCCTTGCTGACGGCGCGGCCATCTTTAGCGCGTCACTCGAAGTCCGCGAAGTGTGGCAGCGGGTCCTCAATCAAACCCTGCAGGCGATGCAGGTCGAAACGGTTGCGATTGGATTGATCGAGGGCGCGGAGGAAAGCATTGTCTTTCGCGCCGCCGCGGGGCAGAACGCGGGAGGCATCATCGAGCGGCGCATTCCCAAAGGAAAAGGACTCGTGGGGCAGGTGGCGCGCGAGGGGCGCGGCATCGTCGTCGCCGATGTAAGAGGAGAGAGGCGCTTCACCGATATTGACCGCTTCGCCGGCATCGAAGCCAAAGCCATTGCCATTGCGCCGATTCAATCGCAAGGCAAAACCATCGGCGTGCTGGAGGCGATCAATCCGGTATCCAAAACGTTCGATCCCGATGCGCTGACCGTCATGACCGGCATCGGCAGTCTGGCCGGCACCACGATTCGCAACGCGGAACTATTCGAACAATTACAGCGGGCGCACAAACGCTACCGCGAATTATTCGAGGAAAGCATTGATCCCATCTTCATCACCGACTGGGAGGGAAAAATCATCGAAGCCAACCGCGAAGCCATTCGCTTGAGCGGCTTCGCCCCCGAAGAATTGCACCGTCAGACCATCGGTCAACTGCATGAAATCAACTGGAGTAAGGTCGGGAGCGGATTCGAGAGCCTCCGCACCAACGGCGGCGACGTTTACGAATCGATTCTGCACAAAGCCGATTCGGGCACGATACCCGTCGAGGTCCATGTGCGGCGCGTCGAATTCGAGGACGCCGAGTCGGTCCAATGGACTCTGCGCAATATCTCGGAGCGTAAAGCGCTTGACTCCCTGCGCGAAGATCTGACGGCCATGATCTATCACGATTTGCGATCTCCGCTCGGAAACATCGTCTCGAGTCTCGATGTATTGAGCGGCATGATCGGCGAAGACGAAACAATACACTCCATCCTCAACATCGCGGCCAATTCGACAGTGCGCATCCAGCGGCTGGTCAATTCCCTGCTCGATATCAATCGCTTGGAATCGGGACAAGCCATCGTTTCGCAAAGATTCGTCAACCCGCAAAATTTGATCCGGACCGCCGTCGAAGATGTGAAACCTTCGGCGGACGGC
>JBHORD010000058.1:0-12319 GCA_042408355.1 Anaerolineales bacterium | reverse complement strand
CTGCAAGAAGTACCTTGTCTGGAATTTCGATTGTGATTTGCTGGAGAGCCATATCTCTACTCCTTCTATCCACCGCTAATTTTACCCGCTTCACCGCCAAATTTTGTTACGATTTCTTCTGCAAGGGGCGTGCCAACGGTTTGCGTTAGCCGCTGGTGGGCGGGACGAGATAAAACTCTGAGAGCAGGAAAAAGCCTGAAGCGAGAAAAAAGCCTGTAAGTCGGGACGAATCCCACCAGTCGGCTGCACGCTTTGTTAGGCGGGTTTTTCATTTGAAATCGTCAAAGAATTTTTCATCAATATCATATGCTTTTTTCGGTTTTAAGCCAAGTTCAAGCGTTTCAAACATATCAAGCAGTTTTTCGCCGTCTACAAGTTCAATTGGTGGAACGCCGTCTCTAACCGCTTCTTTCTTTGCGTCAGAAGTAAATGTGCCTGTGGTCAGAATAATGCCTTTATCAGCACGTCCCATCATTGCACCACGAAAATCCCTGATTTGCGACGGTGTTACGCTTCCGCTATATCTTTTGCACTGAAATAAAACCTTGAAACTTACAAATGGATTAACTTGCAAAACACCAATTCCATCTAGCCCACCATCGCCACTTTTTCCTGTGACGGTTACACTTTCAAATCCAGATTCCCGCAAAAGCCTTTGGCAAAGACGCTCAAACCCATCAGCAGGTAAGGACATTAATTTTTCGAGCAATGCTGTTCTATGGTCGTCACTCTCTTCTGGTAATTCTTCATCATCTGCTTTGCTTTCGACATACGTTGCAGACTTATCTTTCTCTTTTCTTCTTTCGACGGAGAATTGCTGATGGATATTTTGAAACAGTTGGAGTGCTTCGCTGTTGGACAATCGGACATTTCTGCCTTTTTCAGTGAGACTCCAAACGCCACGAGTAGATGCGTCAATAAATTCTGCTTTTGCAAGATAAAACCTTGCCCAATCAACGTTTTTGCTGAAACGTGATGCGCCGCTTGGAATTTGCTCTCCTTGCATATCTTCGGTAATGCTCAATTTATCCGCAATAAGTTCTTTGACTTCGGAGGGTTGACCTGACCCGCCAAGTTCAACCAATGCGTCTATCACTGGTTGAAAGAATTGTACAAATTGTGGACCACGAACATTATTTCTTGGCATACTTTTCCCTTTATTTTAGGTTGCAAGGAACCCGCCTAACGGCAAGCGTTAGCCGCTGGTGGGTGGGCTGGGATTCGCTCCGAGATGTAGGAAAAGCCCGAAGCCAGAAAAAAGCCTGTAAGTCGGGACGAATCCCACCAGTCGGCTGCACGCTTTGTTGGCAAGCCTTTTGACTTTTAAGAACTCATATCAGTTCAAGTTGTTTGAGTTTTTTATCTTCGCCAAATTCGCTTTCTGCCTTTATAGGAAGTGGATAATTTGAAATAAAAAGTTCACTGCCTTTTTCGGCTTTTCCTTGTTTGTAATTGTTCATTCCGTACTGCAATTCCCAAGTATAAATATTAGCGAATTCAAAGTTCTTTCTGATTCCAGGCGAATCATCATAGGTAATTAACCATGAATGCTTACATTTTTTCATTTCACTTGCAAATTCATCATGGTTAAAACCTGTGTGCAAAACTCCATTTTTGCCGTACAACCTTGATTTAGTTGCCTTGAAATATGGCGGATCAAGAAAAGTAAAAACTTCTTTTCCGCCAAGCGAAATAATTTGACGATAATCTAAATTTGTTATTTTTATTCCTTCTAAAAACTTCCCAAGTTTAGCAACACGCATAATTGAAGATTCAGTAAATCGCCCTGCGAACGCCAATTGTGAATAACCACCAGATTCAACAACGCCCGAAAAAGTAATGCGATTTAGGATGAAAAAACGAACAGCACGTTCAAATTCGGTTAAGTTTTCTCCATTTATATTAACTAATTCATCGAATAACTCTTGCCCGTTTTTTCTTTCAGATTTAATTTTTAGGATTTCTTTTGCTAGTTTTTCCGAGTCTTTTTGTGCATATTTCCAAAAGCAATATAGTTCGGGATTTAGGTCGTTAATCCAAATTGGTAATTTCGGATAGGCTTGCCGCAAATAAATAAAAAATGACCCGCCGCCAACAAAGGGCTCTCGATACTCTTCAAAGTAATGAGGTAAAAGATATTTCATTTGCTGGACGGCGCGAGATTTACCGCCAGGGTAACGCAAGGGACTTTTTATCATTATGAATTAGGTGAAATTTGAATTAGGAGTTTTTTGTTGTGGGATGCTTCTTGGTTTAATTTTCTCAGAAAGTCTTCTTCCTTTCTTGTATAGCGTCCATAGTTTTTGCTCAAAAATTGAGTCACCGAAGTTTCATCACATGGCATTGTCAAAGACCCTAAAATTTTCTTGCCCGTCAATTTCAAACAAGATGTAAATTGAACGGGCTTTCCATTTAATTTTAACAAATCAAGATTAGAGTACAAAATCAACTTGAATAAACCATCTTTTATATCAGAAAGACTTGGAAGAAATCCCGATGTGGAATTTTTTGATTCTTGAATGATGTAGGTGTCGTTATTCAAGATGACTTCATCGGCAGTTAAATAATACAGACCGCCGAGATAATTTTCGATTTGAAATGTGGCTTTCAATCCATCTGATAAATATTCAAATCCATGTGATGTTTGTGTTTCTCTTATGGAAGCGCCTTTAGATCCACGAAGGGAGATATTTTTGAAATTTTCAAAATCGCGCATGATAACGGCTAGATATTGTTCTTGCGCGCTTCGCTCATGAACCTTTACTCCCGTTGTTTTTGATATTTTCTCATAACTATCTAAAGCCAATTTGTAAATATCCACAAAACTATTTTCAATAAGAGAACGATTCCAATGTAATGCGCTCTGTTTGTATTGACTTATCTTCATTATCTGTTCATTGACGGCGTTTTTGCTGAATTGTTGATTAGAGATTTTGTTTTTCGCAATTTGCAATGGTCGGGCGTTTTTTGTTGCCCTATCGTAATATCCCAAAACAATGTAGATATTGAGGAGATTCATCCATGAGATTGTGGAATATTGAATCCTATCCAAGTCGCCATCTAATCCTTCATCTTTTAGAACAGGTATAACGGTCAGTCTCATAGGCGAGTTGTAAGTGTTGTATATTCTTTCAAATGGATAACTGCGTGTTCTCTTGGGTGACACCCATTTTGAGTAGGCAAATTCACCGTTTGGGAAAATAATTTTTCCTGACGTTTCAACTTTATTGATGTTAAAAGTTTTATAGTCGTAAGGTTGTAAGTTGTCTGCTAAAAATGCTCTGTATTGAACATCTTTAATGAAGCCTTCAAAATTAAGCGTCATATTTAATTTGTCTCCAAAAATCCAATGGACAATTTTCACCAAGAATTTTTTTGCAACTCAAATGAACATTTAGATTTTACCCCGCTTTGCAAGGGGCTTGCCAACTACGATTTATACAGACTCATGCTGTAAAATATCCCCGTGCGGGATGTTATACAGAGCGACTCTGTATAATGGACTATCCCCAAAAATTATACGCTCATTTCACCCAAGAGGCAATAAAAATGGATACTTCCCTTCAAACCGCCGCACCCAATAAAGGCAAAAAACTTCTCGATCAATACCGCGACGCCCTCCGCGTCAAACACTACTCCCCGCGCACAGAAGATACCTACCTGCTCTGGGTGAAAAATTACATCCTCTTCCACAACAAACGCCATCCAAACGAAATGGGCATCCCCGAAATCGAACAATTTCTTTGCCACCTCGCCTCCGACAAAACCGTCTCCGCTTCCACCCAAAACCAGGCTTTCAGCGCCATCCTCTTCCTCTATCGCCACATCCTTCATACCGAATTGGACGAAATCGAACTGGCCCGCCTGCGCCCTCAACGCACCAAAACCGTCCCCACCGTTCTTTCCAAAGACGAAGCCAAACGCCTCATTGCCAATTTGACCGGCACGCCCAAATTGATTGCCCAGATCATGTACGGCGGCGGCCTGCGCATCATGGAAGCCGTGCGCCTGCGCGTCAAAGACATAGATTTCGACCACCATCAAATTACCGTGCGCGACGGCAAAGGAGAAAACGACCGCTTCACCATCCTCCCCGATGCCGTCATCGAACCTTTGCGGCTCCATCTCCAGCATGTAAAGATCATCCATCAAAAAGATTTAGCAGAAGGCTTTGGCGCAGTCTATCTCCCTTTTGCCCTCGAAAGGAAATACTCGAACGCAAACAAAGATTGGATCTGGCAATACCTTTTTCCCGCCCCTAGACGTTCCGAAGACAAGCGCACCGGCCTCACCCGCCGCCACCATCTTCACGAAACCGTCGTCCAGCGGGCCGTCAAAGATGCCGCACAGCGCGCAAAAATAGACAAACATGTTACGCCCCACACGCTCCGGCATTCCTTTGCCACACACCTTTTGCAAAGCGGCTATGACATCCGCACCATTCAGGAATTGCTGGGTCATAAAGATGTGAAAACAACAATGATTTATACTCACGTTCTTCAGCGCGGCGGATTAGCCGTGAAAAGTCCGTTGGATGAATAGGATAAAAACAACATGGCTGAACGTCTTCAAAAACTTTTAGCGCAAGCTGGTTATGGATCGCGCCGCGCCTGCGAAGAATTTATTGCCGCCGGACGCGTGCGCGTCAATGGGCAGGTCGCCGTTCTCGGCCAGAAAGCCGACCCCTCTGTTGATAAAGTCACGCTCGACGGCAAGCCTTTGCCCGCCCCCGAAAAATTAACCTACATCGCCTTGTATAAGCCGCGTAATGTGATTTCATCAGTGGATGATGAAGTCGGGCGCAAGACCGTCCGTGATTTAATTCCCGAGGCCGGGCATCTTTATCCCGTTGGCCGTCTGGACTGGGACAGCGAGGGTCTGATCCTCATGACCAACGACGGCGACCTGACGAACAGGCTTACCCATCCGCGTTATGGACATCAAAAGGAATACAGGGTTTTGGTTGCGCGCCATCCCGAAACGGAACAGATCGAAACCTGGCGGCGCGGCGTTGTGCTGGAAGAAGGATATAAAACCGCCCCTGCGGATGTATTCATTGAATCGAGCGCAGGAAAAGGCGCGTGGCTGAGAGTCACAATGGGGGAGGGCCGCAAGCGGCAAATCCGCGAGATCGGCAAAGTTTTGGGATTGCCCGTCGTCCGCATCGTGCGCATCCGCATCGGGAGTCTGCGTTTGGGAACTCTCAAACCCGGCGAGTGGCGCTATTTGACCGCAAACGAAATCGCCGATCTGAAAGGCGGGAAATCTGCCCGAGGGAAAGATTCAAATCCCGCCCCCAAGCCGCCTCGCGGCTATCGCTTCCACGGCAAAGCGGCTTCGAATAAAAAACCTTCGCGCTCGCCCCGCCTTAAGGACTGATGTTGCGCAGTTTTCCGTAGCGCAATATTCATGCCGCTTGAAAATGCGGGATGAATCTAAAGCTGCCGCGTAAGGTGAGTTAAGAAATAATTCCGCCGCCAGAAAGAGACGCGCCGCGTCTCTTTCTGGCTCTACTCACTACTCGCCTTCTCTTTTATCGAATATCCCAAAGTTCCCTCGTGATTTTCAAAACCGCGTTTTTGACTTCCGACTTTTTCAATCCGGCCACCTTGAAGGTAACCAGCCTCGTCGTCGGATCTTCGCCCGCGAATTGACCAAAGGCGATGAAGTTGCCGCCGAGTTCTGCAATGGCTTTAGTGATCTTGGCAAGTTCGCCCGGGCGATTCTTCAATTGAGCGGTAACGCGGATTCCTTTCTCGCGCGCCCCCATCAATTCAAGGAACACTTTGAACAGGTCCGTTTCCGTGATAATGCCGACCACTTTTCCGTCCCGCATCACGGGAAGTCCGCCGATCTTGTGATCGGCCATCAGGCGCGCTGCCTCTTCAATGGGAGTGTCTTCCGTCACCGTCAGGACTTTCCTCGTCATCACCTGTTTGACGGTCACTTTGGAGAGCAGGTAATTCATTTCCCAAATGCTCAGGCTTGAAACCGGCGACGGCGACGCATTCAATAAATCCGTTTGCGAGACGATGCCAATCAGTTTATCTCCTTTGATGACGGGCGCGCGTCGAATGTGTTCCTTCCTGAAAAGCGCCAGCGCATCGTGGATGGGCGTTTCCTCCGTTACCGATATTACCGGCCGCGACATTCGTTCACCAACCAACATAGGACTCTCCTTCAATACGTTTGGTTATCTCTGTGTAAAAAATCACAATTAGATTATATTCGGAAATACACGAGGCGCCGTCATCATTTTGACTGGAAGAAGGTCACTAACTGATGTTACGCATAAAATCTTCGGGGCGGTGCGTAGCGCCGCATCATCGCAGGCGGAAAAATTGCTCCGCGCCGACTTGTATTTCAGGCGCCTCCTATTCCCCAAATTCGCTTATGATGCGCGCCATGTGACGGGCGTGTTTGAGATATAGATCAATGCGGATGTTTTCGTTGGGCGCATGACTGCGTCCATCTGGATGACCGAGCCCGGCAGTGGCGACAGGCAAACCCAGGTCGTGAACGAATGGGTGGCTGGGCCCTGAACCGCCGGTGAGAGGCACCAACTGCATTGGCGTTCCGTACACTTCTTCTGAAGTCTTCACAACCAATTGAATGAACGGATCGTCCGGGTCGGTGCGGGCGGGGAAGTCGCCGCCGAGGTTCGTGATTTGCACATCGCTGAATCCCTGCGCGTCGAGATGGGCGCGCAGTTTCTTCAGGATGTCGTCCGGCTTCTGGTCCGGAACGAGGCGAAAGTCAACTTTGGCGGAAGCCCGCGCCGGCAGGACTGTCTTTGAACCGGGGCCCTGATATCCGGATGTGAGTCCGCAGATCGTGCAAGTCGGCGTGAAGACTTCTTCGATGCGAAGATCAACGCCGCCCGTCAACCCTTTGATGAATCCCTTAACTCCAAAACGCGACTTGTAATCATCCGCGCTGTCTGGCAAGGCGGACATCAATTCGCGATCTCTCGCGGACGGAGGGCGGACTCCATCATAGAAGCCGGGGATCAAAATCTTTTCGTCCGGCCCTTTGAGCGTGTTCAACGCCCAGACCAAACGCCACGCCGCGTTTGGAAAGATCGAACCGCCGAGGCCCGAATGAACGTCGGTGGCCGCCGTCGTGACGCTTAACTCGACATAACAAATTCCACGCAGACCGAGGTATTCCATCGGCACATCGCGAGGATCCACGCCTCCGAATTCCCAGATACAGGCATCGGCTTTCAGTTTTCCCTTGTTCTTGATAATGAAGTCATAAAGGTGAACGCTGCTTGTTTCTTCCTCGCCTTCGATGATGAATTTGATGTTGCACGGCAATTCTCCTTCTGCATCGAGGAGCGAATCGATTGCGAATAAACGGGAGACGATGTGCCCTTTATCATCGCCGACGCCGCGCCCGTAAAGTTTGCCGTCCCGCAGGCTTGGCTCGAACGGCGGAGTCTCCCAAAGTTCGAGCGGCTCCGGCGGCTGAACGTCATAATGATTGTAAATAAGCAATGTTTTGCCTGACCTGCCTTTGCGCTCGCCGAATACAACCGGCGCCCCCGGCGTTGGCATGATCTCAACGTTGAAGCCGCGCGCTTCGAGCATTTCGCCGACCAGCGCCGCGCACTCTTTCATTCCCAAGTTCTGCGCGCCCACGCTGGGCTGTGCAACCAGTCTGGATAGCTCGGCGATGCTTTTATCGAGATTCTTTTCGAGATAACCGTCTATCTTTTTATAATCTTTCATTTTGCCTCCATGAATAAAATGCGCATGGGTCGGTTTACTTCATCAAATTGAAAAGCCAGTTGATCGAATATGCGCCGGCATAGGCAAAGGCCCACATTTTGATAATCTTGCCCAGCAGACATGAAATCAGGAATTTATGCAGGGGCATTTTGAGGGCGCCTGCCGCCATTCCGCCGAGATCGAAAAACGGGTTTGGGACTGCGGCAAGGAGGAAGATGGTCAACATCCCATAATGTTCCATCCAGTGTTCGATGCGGACGTAGACTTTTGTGCGTTCTGCGAGGACTTGTCCGCTAAAGCCGGCCATGTACCCTGAAATCTCTCCGACGGCCGAACCTGCGCCGGCGACAATTCCAACGAGAAACGGATTGAACACACTGCCCATTGCGAAAACGATGGCTACGCCGGGCGCGGGAAGAATCAGCGTTGCGTTCGCGAGCAGAGAAATCAGGAAGATGCCGGGATAGCCATACGCGGCAAATTTCTGCGCCTGATCGCGTATCGTGAAAATATAAACGCTGATGGCAATAACCGCCAGCAGAATAAGAACCCGCAAAACATTGGCCCGGAGACTTGCGGGCCGCGGCGAATTGTTCGCGGAGCTCTTGGCGGGAACTGCAGTTGCCTCAGGCTGACTCTTCAATGGTCACTTTCACTATCTTGACGCCGGGATATTCAGGGCGCATCGGATCGCGCGGCGGAATGGACATCAGAACGTCCATGCCTTCGATGAGCTGGCCGAAAATGCTGTGCTTGTTATCGAGCCAGGGAGTGGGGACATGGGTGATGAAGAACTGCGAACCGTTGGTATTGGGGCCGGCGTTTGCCATGGAAAGCCTGCCGGGCTTATCGTGCTTCAGACCGGGATGAAATTCATCGGCGAATTTGTAGCCGGGGCCGCCGGAGCCTTTGCCGGTTGGATCGCCGCCCTGTGCCATGAAATTGGCGATCACGCGATGGAAGATAATGCCGTCATAAAATCCCTCGCGCGCCAAAAATACAAAGTTATTAACGGTCTTCGGAGTTTTATCTGCAAAGAGTTCAAAGACCATCGTTCCTTTATCGGTTTCCATCCGGGCTTTGTATTTCTTTTTTGTATCAATCCGCATGGCTGGCGGGGTATTCCATTGCTTTGTCATTTGTTCTCCTTTGTTGTTTCTGTAGGGGGGTGCGGCGGCGAATCGCTGCAGGCCATTCTGCCGTATCCTTATTTGAGCAACGCCTCAATGCGCGCTACAACTATATCCATTGCGACGGTATTGAATCCGCCTTCGGGGATGACGATGTCCGCATAACGTTTGGACGGCTCGACAAATTCCAGATGCATGGGCCGCACGGTGGCGAGATATTGCTTGATAACCGATTCGGTCGAGCGGCCCCGTTCCGTGATGTCACGCTGAAGGCGGCGGATGAAGCGCAGATCGGCGTCTGTATCAACAAAAATTTTTATATCGAACAGTTCGCGCAAAGCCGCTTCAGTAAAAATCAAAATGCCTTCCACGATGATCACGCGGTGAGGCGAGATGGTGAATGTTTTGCCCGTGCGGCTGTCGGTCGAAAAATCGTAGATCGGGACTTCGACCGATTTGCCCTCCCGGAGTGAAATGATGTGCTGAATCAGCAACTCCGTTTCGAGCGAATCAGGATGGTCGAAGTTTACCGCCGCGTGCTGGGTTGGAGGCAATCCGCTTAAATCCTTGTAATACGAATCGTGCTGGAGGAATGTAATGCGGTCCGCGCCCACGCGATTTAATATTGTCTGAGCCACGGTGGTTTTACCCGAACCGGATCCGCCGGCGATACCGATGACCAGTGGGTTAGGGTGTTTCATGATGATTGAATTATACCTGTGAAAAAATCCTCTCCAGCTGGAGAGGATTTTTTTCAGGCTAGATGCCATGCAGGAATACGAGGCCGACCGTGCCGGGGCCGGCATGCACGCCGACCACAGGGCTTACCGAGGAAAGTACGCTTTCCACCGCATTGAATTCCTTGCTGGCCTTGTCGAGCAGATCGCGGGCTTCCTGTTCTGCGTTGGCGTGAAGCGTCGCGATTCGGATGTTGCTCTTGCCTTTCAGTTTTTCCGATGCAAGTTCGAGCACGCGGTCCAGCGCTTTGGGTTTTGTACGCACGCGGTCTTCGGCTTCGACCCGTCCATCCTTGATGGCAAGGATAGGTTTCAGGTTTAACGCCGATCCAATGAAGCGCGCCCCGCCGCCGATGCGTCCGCCTCGATGCAGGAATTCAAGCGTGTCCACTGCGAAATAGACGCCGGCCTGCCCTCGTCCTTTCTCGATCAGCGTTGCGCATTCGTCAACGTTTGCGCCTTGCTCTGCGGCGCGCGCCGCGGTCAGCACGAGAAAACCCATCGCCATGGCTGTTGTGTAACTGTCAATAATGGTGACCTTTTCGGCGGCGGCGCCAAGCGCTTCGCGTCCTTGAATCGCCGATTGCATAGTGCCGGAAAGTTTTCCCGAAATGAAAACCCCGATCACCTCATAATCTTTCTGAATCAATTCTTGAAAAGTGTTTTGCATTGTCACCACGGAAACCTGCGAGGTCGTCGGCATGATTTTGCTGGATTTGAGTCTGGCGTAGAACTCATCCGGCTGGATGTCAACGCCGTCGCGATAGGTCTGATCGCCCCACACAAGAATTTGCGGCGTAACGGTGATGTTGTATCGGTTCACGAGTTCGGCGGGGATGTATGCAGTGCTGTCCGTAACGAATGCGATTCTAGGCATAAGCCCTCCCGGGGGTAAATTGTTTTGGAGATTTTAACCCCGTTTTCGACAATCAGTTGCACAAGGGCGGTCTCTACCGTTATGATATAATCATTTCAACAGTTGTCATTAAAGCAAGCGGTTGGGTAGCATAGATTCTCATCGAGGAGTTTTCCTTTGGCCTTCAACCCAATTAACTGGCTGTTAGGCCTGTTCTCATTGGACATCGCCATTGACCTGGGCACTGCGAACACCCTTGTTTATGTGCGCGGTAAAGGCATCGTTATTAATGAACCATCCTGGGTGACCATTGATAAAAAATCACGCTTACCTCTGGCGATTGGCCTGGAGGCAAAGGAAATGGTTGGCCGAACGCCGGGCAACGTGATGGTGGTGCGCCCGGTACGCGATGGCGTTATCTCAGAGTTTGATGTGACGCAGGCGATGCTCGAATATTTTATCGGAAAAGTTCACGAACAGAGCGTGGTTCCTTTGCCTCGCCCGCGCGTCGTGGTTGGGATTCCAACCGGAGTCACGGAGGTCGAAAAGCGCGCTGTGTACGACGCGGTAATGGCGTCGGGAGCGCGCCAGGCTATGTTGATCGAAGAGCCGATCGCGGCCGCGCTCGGCGCCGGTCTGCCGATTGGGGAGATTCGCGGTTCGATGGTGGTTGATATCGGCGGCGGGACGACCGAGGTCGCCGTGATGTCCATCGGCGGCGTGGTAGCCTCCCGTTCGTTGCGCGTCGCGGGCGACGAGATGGACCAGGATATCGTTCAGTATTTGCGAAATAAATATAATTTGCTCATCGGCGAAGGTGTGGCGGAACAGGTCAAATGGAAGATCGGGTCGGCGTATCCGCTTCAACCCGAAAAGACAATGGAAGTCCGCGGAAGAAATCTGGTTACGGGTTTGCCGGAGACAATTGAAGTTTCTTCGGTTGAAATTCGCGAAGCGCTGGCCAGTTCGGTGCAGGTCATCATTGATACGGTTCGAGACGCGTTGGATGAAATTCCTCCGGAGATTGTTGCGGACTTGATGGACATTGGTATCTGCCTCGCCGGCGGCGGCGCGTTGCTGCAAGGTTTGGCGGATCGTTTAACCGATGAATTGAAACTGCGCGTCTGGGTGGCGGAAGATCCGTTGACTTGTGTGGCGCGCGGCGCGGCGGTCATCTACGAAGACCTCGATCACTTGAGCCGGTATCTGGTCGGTTTGGAGCGCGGAAGCACCCGGCACGGCGCTTAACGTGCGCTCATTTTTATCTGTTATAAGCACGTTTGAAAAATGAAAGATCTGTTTTCACGCACTTTGCAAACCAGCATAATTTTTTTAATCGTTGGGGGAATCCTTGTGTTGGCGTTTGGCGGTTTTTTTAGTTCAGCGTCGAATCAACTTACAGGCGGATTAGTCTCGATTCAAGCCTGGTTTGCGACTCGTTATCAGGCCATTCAGGAGTTTCTGACTGCGCCGCGCGATATTGTGACATTGCGTACGCGTAACGCCGAGCTTGAAGCGCAGGTTGCGCAATTGCAGGCTCAGGTCATTAATTTACAGCAGGCTGTCAATCAAACCGAGATACTTTCCGCGCTGGTCAATTTTTCGCGCACGAATCCGGAAAACACGTATGTCGCCGCCTCGGTGATCGGACGCGATCCGAGTCCCTTCCTTCATTACATCATTATCAATCAGGGATCGAACGGAGGCATTCGGCGCGGAATGCCGGTTGTGACGAGCGAGGGCCTGGTGGGCCGCGTCGATGCGGTGATTGCGGACGCAGCGCGCGTTCAGTTGATCACTGACCCCGCCTCGTCGGTGAACGTTCATCTCAAGAACGCGAACACAGACGCGATGCTGGACGGC
>JBHORD010000054.1:0-3770 GCA_042408355.1 Anaerolineales bacterium | reverse complement strand
GCCTATTGGTTAGGCGGCTCTTTGCATTTACTTACGGTGAGTTACTTTGCTCTCACCGTCGCCATCCTAACCGAAAATAGATCCTTAATAATAAGGACCGCAAGGAGGATGACAATAAGGGAGAGCGAGAAAATGTTGCTCATTTGGCTGTGAATATTTCGCCCGATTATAGGCAGAATTGGGAATCCGTCAAGAGGGAAAATAAAAATGTTTTATTGACTTTGCCTCTTGACCAATCCATGACTCGCGCATAGAATACCGCCCCATATGTTGACGGTTTGCTTCAGCATGTCCATGACCACAACTACCTCCGGGCAGGGCCGTGAGGTTCTTGTGTTTGGGCTGAAGTAACCGGGCCAACAGGTTATATCAAAACACATAACGCCTCACGCCTTCGGACGTGAGGCGTTTTTGTTTACCTTGCCCCTCCCCTCTCCTTTGGAGAGGGGAGTCAAAGGAGAGACTTATGCCAAAACAAACGCTTGTTATGAAATTCGGCGGAACGTCCGTCGGTTCAACGGAGGCGTTGATCAATGTTGTTCAAATCATTCGCGATGCTCGCGCCGAGTGGCCGCGCCTCGTTGTAGTCACTTCAGCCATGTCGGGCGTGACCAATCTCCTGCTGGATAGCGCCTCGCAAGCCGCGCGCGGGAATACCGCTTCGCTTCCCAATGCGGAAATGGCTTTGCGTGAAAAGCACTTTACGGCGGCGGATAAACTCATTCAAAATAAAAGCCTTTGCTCAGAAACAAAGCAGAAAATCAACGCGCTGATTCTTTCCTTTGCGGATTTATGCAAAGCAATCGCCGTGCTTGGCGAAGCCAGTCCGCGCGCGCTGGACGCCGTGGCATCCCTCGGCGAACGGATGAGCGTCCGCCTGCTGGGCGCAATTGTGGAAGATGCCGGAATCAAATCGAAAGCGATTGAAGCCACTGAGTTCATTGTCACAAACGATCATTTCCAAAACGCGCATCCGGATTTTGATTCGACCGCCAGGAAAACGCGCGAATGTCTCAACCCATTATTGGATGCCAACATCGTCCCAATCACAACCGGCTTCATCGGCGCGACGCCCGAAGGTGTGGTGACAACGTTGGGGCGCGGCGGAAGCGATTATTCCGCGGCGATCATCGGCGCGGTTCTTTCAGCGGACGATGTTTGGATTTGGACCGACGTGGACGGCGTGATGACCGCCGATCCGCGCATTGTATCTTCAGCGCGCACATTGCCTGAAATCACATACAGCGAAATCGCTGAGCTTGCTTATTACGGCGCAAAGGTTCTGCACCCCAAAACGATTCGCCCGGTCATTGACGCCGGCATCGGACTGCGCGTCTGCAACACCTTCAATCCATCCCATCCGGGTACGCGTTTGATTGCCAACGCAAAATCAAACGGTCAACGCGTGAACGGGCGAGTCGTCAAAGCCGTGACGGCCATCCGCAAGCAAAGGCTGATCACGGTGGAAGGACGCGGCATGTTGGGCGTCCCCGGCGTGGCCGCACGTGCGTTCGGCGCGGTTGCCTCCACTGGAACCAGCGTGCCGCTGATCACACAGGCATCATCGGAACAATCCATTTGTTTTGCAGTGCCTGAGGAGGCCGCCGCGCCCGTGATCAACGCGCTTGAAAAAGTTTTTGCCAGCGAACTCGGGGAACGCGACATTGACCGCATCTGGAAAACGGAGGATGTTTCGATCATCACGGTCGTGGGAGTCGGAATGATACACACGCCCGGCGTCGCCGGGCAAATCTTCTCGCAACTTGGAACGAACAACGTCAACGTTCTTGCCATCGCGCAAGGCTCGTCGGAGGTTTCCATCAGCATGGTGGTCGCCGCGGCAGATACGGAGAACGCGGTGAAGTCGTTGCACGAATTAATCATCACATAAAGGAGAAACAAAATGTCATCCGCTCAAATACCCGTTGCAGTTCTCGGCGCGACCGGCTCAGTCGGTCAGCGATTCGTTTCACTGCTCGATCATCATCCGTGGTTCAAAGTCGTAGCGCTGGCTGCGTCGGATCGTTCAATTGGACAACCGTATTCAAAAGCATGTCGTTGGATATTGAATGAGCCGATGCCGGAATATGCGCGCGGCATGATCGTCGTTCCCGCCTCGCTGGAAGCGGTTCATGCCAAAATTGTTTTTTCCGCTCTGCCTGCCGATCTTGCCAAAGACCTCGAGCCGCAATTCGCACAGGCCGGCTTTGACGTTTGCTCGAACGCTTCCGCTTATCGCCGCGCGGACGATGTGCCGCTCCTGCTCCCCGAAGTCAATGCCGATCATATTCATCTGATCAAACAACAACGCCAACAGCGCGGCTGGAGCGGATGCATCATGACGAATCCGAACTGCACAAGCACCGGACTCACCGTCGCGCTCAAAGCGCTCGACGATTCGTTCGGCGTGAAAAAAGTTTTTGCGGTTTCGATGCAGGCATTATCCGGCGCCGGTTATCCCGGCGTACCATCGCTCGACATCAACGACAACGTCATTCCGAACATCGGCGGCGAGGAAGACAAAGTGGAATGGGAACCGCGCAAGATGCTTGGAAAGCTGGATGGCCGCAAAGTTGAATTGGCAGACATCGGATTCAGCGCGCACACGAATCGCGTCGCGGTGACGGATGGACATACCGTGTGCGTCAGCGTGGAACTCTCGCATCACGCCGACCCCGAAGCGGCGGCGCGCGCCATGTGTGATTACCACGCCCCGGCCTCCGCGCGCGAACTGCCCTCGGCGCCGCGGCCCGTCATCGAGGTTCGCGAAGAAGCGGATCGCCCTCAGCCGCGGCTTGACCGTCTAACGGGCAACGGCATGACGACCGTCGTTGGGCGCATCCGCCGCGATCCGCTTTTGACTCTGAAATTCGTTGTGTTGTCGCACAACACGATTCGCGGCGCGGCGGGCGGATCCATCTATAACGCCGAGTTGCTTGTAAAGGAAAATTTATTGTGACGCGCGCGGGTACGAACCGAGCACGCGCAGCATCAACGCAAATTCGCTCAAGTGACCGAGGGCACGGCGGACCTTTTCCTCATGCGTTGCGCCGATGAAGTCAACGTAGAAAAGATAATCCCACGGCTGACCCTGCAACGGCCGCGATTCGATTTTGGTCAGATCAATATCGCGCAAAGCAAACACGCTTAACGCCTTGAACAATGCGCCCGGTTGATTTTTCAACGTAAAGACGATAGATGTTTTGGCCTCGCCGTTCGGCGTGACCGCCTCACGTTGAATGGCGAGGAAGCGCGTGTAATTTTCGGCGTGATCTTCGATGCCCTCTTCCAAAATCTGCATTTTGTAAATGTCCGCTGCGCGGCGCGAGGCGACGGCGGCGGTCGTTTTATCGCCGCTTTCTTTCAACATCTTCACGCTTCCAGCGGTGTCATACACCGGTTCGGCTTTGACGTTTAACCCGCGCAGATACGCGGCGCATTGTCCGAGCGCCTGCGGATGACTGATGACGCGTCGAATATCCTTTTTCTCCACGCCGGGGAATGCAATCAAACAATGCCGCACGCGCAGGAAATATTCGCCAACAATATGCAAGTCATAGCGCAAAAGCAAATCATAATTTTGATGAATGCTCCCCGCCAATGAATTTTCGATGGGAATCAAAGCCGCGTCGCAATCACCCGACGCCGCCAATTCAAAAACAACTTCGAACGATGCGCACGGACGCGTTTCCGCTTTTCCGAAATAATCAAAGACGGCTTGTTCGCTGTACGCGCCGGGTTCGCCCTGAAATGCAATTTTCATCTTTTCT
>JBHORD010000052.1:0-3903 GCA_042408355.1 Anaerolineales bacterium | reverse complement strand
AAAACCGGAAAAGAAAAACCAATTGCATCAGGACGCTTAACGATAAGACAGCAAAAAGAATGAGATAGGGCGCAGGCCGCCGTACAGCAAATGCGCGTCCCTGCACGCTGATGGCGGGACCAGTGGACAATAAAGTCCCATTATTTTGAGAAGCGGCGCGGTTCCCGCCCCTGCTGATGGGCGGCTCAGCCAGAAGAGGATTCTCCGGACGAACAAGCGGCGCCTGAATGACAGTCGGTTCAAATTCCACCCAGCCGATACCGGAAAAATAGACCTCGGGCCATGCATGCGTATCGAGCTGGCGGACAATGTATGTATCGTTCTGCAATTTACCCTGGGCGTATCCGACCGCAAGCCGGGCGGGAATTCCAATGGAACGGAGCATCAAAACTTCCGCGCTTGCATAATAAGTACAGAAAGCTTTTTTATAATCGAACAGCACCCACAAAACCGGATCTTCCCCCGATGGCGGCGAGGCCAGGCTGGCGGAGTATGACAGATTGTTACGCAAATAATCGGTAATCGCCTCGGCTTCATCATATGGATTATTTTGTCCCGCCGTGATATGTTCGGCCAGCGATTGGATTTGCGGCAAAATATTTTTGGGGACTTGCAGGTATCGCTGTGTGACCCATTGCGGATACGCCGTGGACGAGGCGCGCAATTCATCTATGGTCGGGTTGGCGATTTCGGCGCGGACTTCATACCGCATCCCGGTTGTGACGGGCGGGTTTGCATCCCACGACAAAAGATCATAACTGGCCGAATCGGTTGGGATGACAAGAATACTGCCGCGCTTGTCCATCCACACCGGTTGAGACGGCGCATACAGCTGATTCTGGGCTGGAAGTTGAAACGCAACTTCGAAGTCGCCTTCTTCGCGGCCTTCCGCGTTGGGAATGTTCAAGGTGTTATTACCCGGCACAAAGTCCACGCGCGCTGCGGGTGAGTCGCTCCATTGTCCATTGTTATAAAAATCGTAGGCGCGTCCGCGCCAGTAATAGCGTATGCTGAAATCGGGCGGGGATAGAACCTTTACCGAGAAGACGACCGTGTCGCCTTGTGCAATGGCGCGTCCGAGCGCAAGTGTATCGCCGTAAAACGCCGAAACGGGCGGCGCATACGGCGCATTCAACGAACTGACCGCGTTGGACAGCCGATCGCGCACAGGCCTGGTCACTTTGTTCCACGTCTCGGATGCGGATCGCAAACTCGAAAGCGATGTCGGTATGATCCATGCAATGATGACGGCAGAGGCGGCAACAGCGAACAAAACGCCAAAAATGTCGGTCCAGGCTTCTTCGCTGATGAAGACGCGGCGTTTCTTCCAATCTTCTTCGTGGAGCAAATAATAATAACGTCCGAGCAGTAACAGAGCGATCACGAGGAAAGCGGCAAGCCACCACGATGTATATGCATTGAAATTGTCGTAGATTTGTATGAAGAGAATGCCGATGCCTGAAGGCAATACGGCAACGAGAATATTCTGATGACGTATCAGCCAGTATCCCGCGCAAAGGGAGATGCCCCAGAAGATCAGGCTGACGACTGCCACAAAGAAAAGAGAATCTTTCACAGGCTGCCGCGCAAAGAATTGACCGAGCGACGCGATCAAGATTCTGCCGATGCCGAGAAGTTTATCCGAAAACGACAAATCGGCTGGCGCGGCGCTGGTCATTTGCCAGGGCAGTACGGCGAGGGTATAGTCAATAACAAACCAAATTACAATGCGGCGTTTATACCGGCTGAAGCCGAGCGCCAAACCAAGTATGGTTCCGCAGGCCGCCGTCAGTTCAGATAAAAAGAGAAAGGGCGCCCAGTTGGTTACAACCAATCGCGCCGCGGCAACTTGAATCAATATAAAAAGCAGACTTGCTGAAAGCCAGTCCCAGCGGCGTACAGACGGCTTGTTCATAATGCAGAGTCTACAATAGTCATGCTGTGCCGTCAATTCTGCGGGTTTGGGTGGGCGCGCTCAAGCCGCCGTCCTCGGCGGCGTTGTGCGAGCAAACCCTGCGCCGGGGATGACGCAGGCGACAAATGAATTTACATCCTTTGAACGCTCCCGTTTGGGTTGTTTTTTCATATCAAATTTTTGAAGCCGAACATGCGGGGGGTCAATCTGATATAATCACCACGCCTAGTACAAAAATTCCTAAAAGGGAATTGGATGACGCTCGAACGCGGAACACTTCTACATAAACGATACCGAATCGTTGAGATCCTCGGACAAGGCGGGATGGGGTCGGTTTATCGCGCCGTGGACGAAAACCTCGGCGTGGATGTGGCTGTCAAGGAAAATCTTTTCACAACGGACGAATACGCGCGTCAATTCCGGTTGGAGGCGGTTATTCTGGCGAATCTCCGCCATCCGAATTTACCGCGCGTGTCCGATCATTTCGTGGTGGGCGATCAGGGACAATACCTCGTCATGGATTTTATCGAGGGCGAGGATTTGCGTCAGCGCATGGAACGCATGGGGACCATCACGGAAGAAGACGCCATCATGGTCGGCGCGGCGATGTGCGACGCGCTGAGTTATTTACACACGCGCAAACCCCCGATCCTGCATCGTGATATCAAACCGGGTAATGTCAAAATTACGCCCGATGGCCACATCTTCCTCGTGGACTTTGGTCTGGCAAAAGTCGTGCAGGGTACGCAGGCCACAACAACAGGCGCCCGCGCAATGACGCCGGGATATTCGCCGCCCGAACAGTATGGCACAGCGCGCACAGATCCACGCACAGATATTTATTCACTGGGCGCAACATTGTATGCGGCCCTTTCGGGGATGATCCCAGAGGATGGGCTGGCGCGCGCCATGGACAATGCCCAGCTCACACCGCTTCGCAAACGCAATCCAAAGGTCTCGCGCCGCCTCGCCGCCGCCATCGAAAAAGCAATGGCAGTGGATCCGGCAGATCGGTATCAGACTGCGGAGGATTTCAAAACAGCCCTGCTCGGCGTGAAATCAAAAACCCAGCGTTTGACCGGAGATTACACAGTCTCGCCGCCGCCTGACGTTCCCTACCTGCCGCCGGAAGAAAAGAAAAGCGAACCCAAACCGGGAGAGCCAAATCCGCCCGTTCCTCCGCCCCCTGCAGCGGGAGAAGAAAAACCCTTTATTCCGCCGAACAAGCGGAAGCGGAAGAGCCTTGCCTGGCTATGGTTATTGTTGATTCTGATTTTTGGAACCGCGCTGGTATTTCGATTCTTCCCTGAGACCCTGCCTGAAAATGTCCGGGCGTTTTTCCCGTTTAAGATTCCGGATATATCCACCAGCACGCCCACGTTGACCTCCACCCCGACACTTTCACCCACCGCCACCCCCTTGCCAACCCAGACACAAGAGCCCACCGCGACTTTTACACTGACGCCAACCAGCATTCCTTTTGGCATTGTGACTGAAACGATCATTCCCACAGCCACATTGGTTGGGACGCCGAGCGCTTCGCCGACCCCTACGGGCGGCGGAGCCGGACAAATCGCGTTTGCCTCCGACCGAAGCGGCATTCCGCAAATCTATTTGAGCGATCTTACGGGCAGTAATGTTCAGATAATCACCAATATGCCGAACGGCGCATGCCAGCCTTCGTGGTCGCCAGATGGATCGAGATTGGTTTTTGTATCGCCCTGTTCGCGTGAGTTTGATATTGCGGAGGAACCGCCCAAAGACACCGCTCTTTACGTTGTGGATGCGAATGGCTCCAATGTGGTTAAATTGCCCACTGGCTCGGGCGGCGATTTTGAACCAGCCTGGTCGCCCGATGGACAACGAATCGCTTTTACATCCATGCGTGATGGATACATGCAAATTTATGTTTTCAATCTGGTTGACCAATCTATCAAGCGGCTGACCAATACTCCCTCGGACGAAGAAACACGGCAGCCGGCCTGGTC
>JBHORD010000050.1:0-9532 GCA_042408355.1 Anaerolineales bacterium | reverse complement strand
TTCGTCCGCGTTGCAGATGACATATTTGGGATTGCCCTCCGCCTTGAGCGCGCCCTCCCATTTGAGTCCCGTCGGAAAAGCCGCGCCGCCGCGTCCAACCAGACCGGAGGCTTTGATCTCGTTGACCACATCTTCGCGTTTCATCCCGCGCGCTTTTTTCAGCGCCGCATATTCGCCGTATGTTTCAAGCGGCGTTGTGCCGTTTCCGCAATTGGACGTCAGCCAGCGCAATGAGCCGCCCACGAGGGATTTCGGGCGGCCCAATTCATAAGAGTCATTTTTCAAATTGACGTTCGTTTCGGCCTGATCGTCCACGAGCGCGGCGGGCGCCTGGTCGCAAAGCCCAAGGCATGGACTCGCTTCAATCGTGGTCGCCCCATCCGGCGTGGTCTGACCCGGCTTGATTCCATGATGAGCGCAAAGATGATTCAAAAGTCCATCCGCATCTTTTAACGCGCAGGCCTGATCGGTGCAGACGCGAATGATGCGCCTGCCAACCGGTTCGTTATAAAACAGCGTGTAGAACTCGATCACACCGTGAACGTCCGCCAACGGTACATGTAAAGATTTCGCCACCTCGGCCGCGACCGGTTCGGACAACCAGCCATAAATTTTTTGAGCCGCATGCAGGGCTGGCAGCAGCCCCGGGCGGCCCAGGGGAATGTATTGTTCAATTGCAGTGTGAAGAGCGGCTAATTCGGAATCAGACATGCTCTCTCCAATGGCGATAGTAGAAGTATAGGACGAAATGATTTGAGGCGCAAGCGCTGAAAGAACGCTATGAAGGTCAATAATTCACTCAACGATGCCCAAACGTCGAACGTTATCGGAAACGGGGAAATCATTCGCGAAGGAGAAGTTTTGTGCCAATTCATGACTTTGCGGATAAAAATTAAGCCCATGATTACGAACGCATTCATGCGGTTGTTAAATCTGCTGTCGGTAAAAATCGCGGCGGCTTGCGAATCTTCGTCGCCTGCTCGAAGGCGTAAGCCGCTTTGATCAACACCGGCTCTTGCCAAGTGCCTGCGAAGAACGATATTCCCACAGGCAAACCGAAAATATATCCGGCGGGAACTGTGATATGTGGATAGCCCGCCACCGCCGCGGGCGATGTGCTTTCCATGTCCCAATTGATGGCGTCCCCATTGACCAAATCAATCATCCATGCCGGGCCGCCGGATGGAACCACGATTGCATCCAGCCGATATTTCTTGATGGCGGCGTCAATGCCTTCTTTGCGCGTCAATCTGTGATTCCTTGCAAGCGCGTCCCGATATTTTTTACTCGATAAAGAATCTTTCCCCTGCGCGGCGATCATGTGTTCCTGGCCAAAGTACGGCATCACACGTGTTTTATTTTCTTCGTTGAATTTAATCACGTCTTCAATGTTCCGCAGGCGCGATGCTTTCCCAAGCGAGGCGAGATATTTATTGAGATCGGCCTTGAACTCGAAATGCAAAACTTCGAGTTCCGTCTTCCCAAATTTATTAAAGTTGGGTACATCCGCAGGATCCACAATGACCGCGCCCAGTTTTTTCATGACGTCAAGGCAGGCTTCAAAAATCTTGATGATGCGCGGGTCTGTGCCAGCCATGTTGCGCGCCACGCCGATGCGCGCGCCCTTGAGTCCATTCGGATCGAGATACCGGGTGTAATCGCGAAGCGCACGCTTCGTACTAGACCCTTCGACACGCTCAGGGCGGCGCTTTGTAGCGGGATCGCGTTCATCGACTCCCGTCAACGCTCCGAGCAGAAGCGCCGCATCTGCGACGGTGCGCGCCATCGGACCGGGCGTATCCTGGCTGTGTGCGATGGGAATGATTCCGCTTCGACTCCACAAGCCAACCGTCGGTTTGATTCCGACAATGCCGTTCGTCTGCGAGGGGCAGATTATCGAACCGTCGGTTTCCGTGCCGATTGCCGCGGCGCAAAAATTGGCGGCCACTGCCGCGCCCGATCCGGAGGATGATCCGCACGCCGAACGATCGAGGGCATACGGATTGCGCGTCAATCCGCCGCGGCTCGACCATCCGCTCACGGAATGTTTGCCGCGGAAGTTCGCCCATTCGCTCAAATTGGTTTTTCCCAAAATCAGCGCGCCGGCGGAACGCAGCCGCTTCACGATAAAGGCGTCGCGCGGCGCAATACTGCCTTCAAGCGCGATCGAACCGGCGGTCGTCTGCATACGATCGTGCGTGTCAATATTATCCTTGATGAGAATTGGAATTCCGTGCAAGGGTCCGCGCCTCTTCCCGGCGCGGCGTTCTGCATCCAGCGCGTCCGCGATCGCAAGCGCGTCGGGGTTGAGTTCAATGACCGAGTTAACGCGCGGCCCGTTTTTGTCCAGAGATTCGATGCGTTCCAGATACAACTCGGCGAGCTGACGCGCCGTCAACTCGCCCGAATCCATTTTGTTTTGCAAGTCCGGGATGCTCCATTCCTGCAACACCATCAGCGGCTCCCGGAAATGTAATGTTCCAGTTGAGAGATCATGAATTTTTGATAATCCACAACTTCCTTGAGCACATCGCGCACCGAGATTACACCCAGAAGCGTCCCATTTTCATAAACAGGCAGATGGCGGATGTTTTTGTCAATCATGACCGCCATACATTCTTCAATGGATTGACTCGCCTCCATGTAGAGAACCTTGCTGGTCATGATCTCGCTGACTTTCGTGTTCTTCGCGGATTTGCCGGCCAGTTCCACTTTGCGAACACAGTCCCGCTCGGAGAGAATACCGGCGATCTTGCCGCCGTCCATTATCAATACCGATCCGATATTTTTGTCCGCCATTAATTTCATTGCGTCGAGGACAGTCGCCTCCGGGCCAAGACTGAAAATCTGGCCGCCTTTCTTGCGGATCAAATCTCGAACGTTGATCATGCCTGCATCTCCTTTGGGTCAGGGTTTTGCAAAGTATAGACTCAAATTCGCAGGCTGGCAAGCATAACCCGACCAGCCTCCATTCGTTCGCAACGATCCATTGGCCTATCGCTGGATAGTATCTCGATTTTTGCGCAAAAGCGGCGCGAGATTAATCCCGCAGTACGAATTTGCACAACATTCGGCATGCAAGCGTCAATTCGATCGAAAACGCCAAAGCGTTGCGTTCCCTGCAACACGCCTCCCATAAAGTTGAAGAAATTCAACCTTACGGAGGCATTACATGTCGCGCAAAACAAACAACAAGAAGCTGGAAAGCATCTATAATTCAGTGCAGGAACATCCGGGTAAGAAGGCGGGATTCATCGCCCGCCTGTTAGGACTGAATCGCAGCGAAGTGACACGTTCATTGCCCGCCCTTGAAGATCATAAACTCTATATTTCCGAAGATGACAAGGGCGGGCTGTGGCCGTTTCAACACTCGAAATAAAATCGAAAAATGTTGCAGAATTCGTGAGGGTGTTGTGATATTCTGATCCAGGAGCGCCTTGTTGCAGAAATGCGCTCAAGCCATCGTTGGGGGCGTGTAAGATGAAAGTGCATTTGCGATTGGGCGCTCCTTGCCATACCTGATTCAATTCGTCACGGAGCCTGTCATGTCACGCGCGGAAAACAAAGCCGAACGTCTCTTGAAAATGGAAGCCCTGCTTCTATCCCATCCTGAAGGCTTGACTCAAGCCGAGATGGCGCGCCAGCTGGGGGTGGACCGTTCCACCATCAACCGCAATCTGTACGACTTCCAGAAATTGTATCCCACCATCGAACATGACGGCGGACGCATCAGCCTGGACCGTTCGGCGTATCTCGTCAAAGTGGCTTTTACCCTGCACGAGGCGACCGCGGTCCACCTCGCCGCGCGGCTGATGGCCACGCGCATGGATCGGCAAAATCCGCACGCCGCCTCCGCCCTGCGTAAACTTGGCGTGGCGCTCGAAAGACTCGCGCCGCGCATCAGCGCCCACGTCAAACAATCGGCGGACATGATGGACGACGCGTCTCAATGGCAGGATCCGCGCTACCTGGATGTGCTGGAGAAACTCACGCTGGCATGGGCGGAGTTACGCAAAGTGAAGGTCTGGCACCGCAGCGACAAGGCGCAAAAAGTCCTTGAGTATTTGCTCTGTCCATATTTCATCGAACCTTACGCGGTGGGACAGACCACGCACCTGATTGCCCGCGATGAATCCACTGGCAAACTGCGGACATTGAAAATCGAGCGCATCGAAAAGGTCGAGTTGACGCGCGACCGCTACGAAATCCCCGCCGAGTTCGACCCGCGCGGCCTGCTGGCGGACGCCTGGGGCATCTGGTACGCCGATCACCAACCCATCGAAGTGACGTTGAAATTCAGCCGCAACGTCGCTTCCCGTTTGGAGGAGACGCGCTGGCACCGCTCCGAGCAAGAGATCAAATTGGATGATGGTTCGATTCTATGGAAAGCAAAGGTCGCCGCGCCGCAGGAGATGCTTCCCTGGATTCGCGGCTGGGGCGCGGATGTGGAGGTGTTGGAGCCGAAGGAATTGCGCGAGGCGCTGATGGGCGAGGCGAAGGCGATGGCAGAGAAATATGGATGGGCGGTTCATCGCGGTTCGGAAGCATCCCCTTCTCAAGCGACTGACATCAAACAAACCTTCCGCGATTTCTTTGGAGGTGAGCAGTGAAGGATGGCGAATTCAGCCCTTATGATTATCAGACACGCGTAGCCAACGCTTTGCTCGAAGGAAGGAACGTTATCCTGCAAGCGCCAACCGGCGCCGGAAAGACCGCCGCCGCTCTCCTGCCGTTTATTCACGCGATTCAACATTTGTCTCCTGAGCGATTCCCACGTCAGTGTATATATTCTGTGCCTATGCGGATATTGGCCAATCAATTTGAGGATGAGTATACGCGGCTCGCCCAACGCGCCGGCTTGAAGGACCGCTTGCGCATCAGCATTCAAACCGGCGAAAACCCTAAAGACCCCCAATTCACCAGCGATTTGGTTTTCACCACGATTGACCAGACGCTTAGCAACATCCTGGGCGTGCCTTATGCGGTTGGAAAAGGCCGCGCTAATTTGAATGCGGGAGCGGTGATCGGTTCATACCTCGTCTTTGATGAATTTCACCTGTATCCTCACGATACCGCCCTCAAAACGACCCTGCAAATTCTGAAACTCTTGAAGGGCATTGCCCCCTTTGTTCTGATGACCGCCACATTTTCATCTCACATGCTGGACGAGTTGAAGGCAGAATTGGGCGCGGAGGTGGTGACCGTTCCGCCCGAAGAACTTGCAAGAATCCCCTCCCAGCAAAACAAGGAGCGCCGTTATCACGTTGTTGACAGTCTGCTGACGGCGGACCAGATTTTGCAACGCCACCAATCTCGCTCGATTGCCATCTGCAACACGGTCGAACGGGCTCAGGAACTCTTTGAGCAATTGCGCGATCCCAAGCGCGGGGATGCAGAAGTTGTTTTGCTCCACGCCCGCTTCACAGCCTCCGACCGCAAACGCAAAGAGGCGCTGGTTCGCGCAGAGTTTGGAAAAGATAAGGAAAAATGGACAAAGAAAAGTTTGATCCTTGTGGCTACGCAAGTGATCGAAGTCGGACTGGATATTACCTGCGAAAACCTGCACACGGAGATCGCCCCCTCCAATGCGATCTTTCAACGGGCTGGGCGATGTGCAAGGTTTGAAGGCGAGAAAGGAGATGTCTATATCTACAATGTACCATTGAATAAGAGCGATCAACCAAACTGCGCTCCCTATATGGGGACGGAAGCCAAATTATGCAGTCTCGCGTGGGACGCCTTCGCGAAACGCAACGGGACGGCGCTCGACTTTCACGGCGAGCAGGAGGTGATAGACGAAGTTCACACCGAAGCAGACCGTGACTTGTTGCGCTCGATGCGGGAGAATGAGGGGGCAATCTGGGACCGGATCCAGCGCGCCATGGTGCTTGGAGAAACCTCCACGCGTCGAGACCTGATCCGCGATTCCAGCACATCGCGTACACTGCTCGTTCACGCCAACCCTGACGAAATGGATAACCCCTTCAAGTATCGCGGCTTTTCGATTTTTATCGGCTCGCTGCTGGGAAAATACGAGGAATTGGAACAGTGGGCGCAGGAGCGCGAGTTGGACTGGCTGTTCAAATTCCCACAGGAAGCAGAAGATTACGAGGAAGAGGATTCGCGCAGCAAAATAAAGTATCTCTGGCATGGAGTTAGCGGCAAGGATGATTTGAAATACTTCCCCTTGCTGGTCGTGAATCCTGCGCTGGTCAAGTACGATAAAGAGTTGGGCTTTCGCTTCGACCCAGGCGGAGGAGCCGACCCGCGCGCATTGAATGAGCCTGTCTCCCGGTCGAAACCGAAAGGACCATTCGATTATCAATTGGAGGATTACCCGTCGCACATTCAAAAAATGAACCGCGTTTTTGAGCGGGAATGGCGCGACCGCTTGCAATTCGCGGCAACGAGGCTGGAACAAAAACAAGGCTGGCCGCAAGGCAGCATTGAGACTGCCGCACGATTGGCGATTGCTCTTCACGATGTAGGCAAGATGGATGTGCGCTGGCAGAAGTGGGCGCGCCAATATCAGGAAGCGATCGGGGAGCCGGTTACCGATGAGACGATGATGATTGCCCATACCCACAGCGAAACCGACGAGCACCGTCAGATTGCCCGGGGAATTAAACTGAAACGCCCCCACCATGCTGGCGAGGGCGCGGTGGCAGCAGCCAGATTGATGTACGAGTTTTTCGGCCGCTATCCCCAGCCGGTGCGCCAGGCATTGCAGAAGATTGTGTTGACCACCATTACGCGGCATCACAGCGCCCAGGCCGATTCTTTTGATGAGTATCGTCTTCATGCCAGCGGTGCGCCTTCTGCTATCTCTGCCGCTCTTCGTAACGCAGGTCTGGAAGTTGACGCTGCACTCATGCAAACCGTTTACCTCACCGCGCCAAAGACTACCCTGGAAAAACACATTCTATCGGGCGGTGACGAGGACGCGTGGTGGCTGGCCTACTTTCTCGTCGTGCGTGCGCTGCGCATGTGCGATGGCGAATCTCAGGAGGAATGATATGTACCAGAAAACTTACTTCGTATCCAAATCTACGGGCACGTTTGCCGATACGCTGGCCGCGTTCGGTCTGGCGGCCATCCTGCGCGAAGTGTATGAGCAAGCCAATGAACGCGGAGCAGGGAAAAAGATCCGCCTTCGAGACGCGGGGCCATACTATGAAATCGAGTTGCCACATGCTTTGCGCGCTGAATGGATCGAAAACTGCTCTTTCTTTGCCCCTGCCAGACCGATTCGCACAGCCAAGCAGTCTGTAAGCGAGGTGGAAACGGTGTGGAATCTGGACGAAGAATGGAACAGATTCCGCCAGTTCCGCGAGGCGCAGGATAAACTCAAAAAGACCGCCAAAAGCGGGGCGGCGGAGGAAGGCTCGCCGCAAGCCGCAATCGAAGATTTGCGCCCCTCGCCAGAGTTTTGGGTGATGGCTTTCGTGGGCGAATGGCGTATGCAGGCGCTGCCCATTTACAACGCCGCCATTCTGCAATGGCACGCCACGCGCGAGCATCTGGCAGAAAACCTCAAGGCAATTCTCAGGCTTGCCGCCGCTCCCGACACCGACCTCGAAATTGTCGCTAAAGAATGGAGCAAAGCCCTGCCGAAAAATGATTGGAAGAGTGAATTTACCGCCTCCCAATTGTTCAATCCCATTCAGGGCAAGGGACAAAACCGAGCCAAAGCAGACGCACTGGCAATGGGTAATCTCAAATCCTTCTGGCTTGTGGAATTTCTCAAGGCGGCTGGCTTATGGCATTGCATGGCCCCTCGAACCGTTAGAAACGGCGATGACCGTAAAGTGTATGTCCTCTCGCCAATCGCCATGACAGTGGGCGCACATGAGGATGTATTCAAGAAATTTGCAGAGCGACTCTGGAACGATACCGCCGTCAAGATGGACATTGATGCCGCATTGCTTTACACCGAAGCCCTGCTCGAACACAGCGAGGCAGGCCAGGAGGAGGATGAATTGGATTTTGAACGCGTAGGTCCCGAAAACATTGTGGCGGGCTTCTACACGGCGACGTACAAACTCCTCAGCCGCAATGCCTATACCATGATGAATTTGGGTTTCATCGGACTACCTCATTGGACAGGTGAAGTCAAAACTCGCGAACGAGTGGAGGAGCTCCATCAGGCTATCAAGGAACATCTTGAAGTGATTCGCAGCATTGACGAGGAGCGCAGCGACGGCTACAACCTGCTCGTGCAATATCGTGATTTTCTCTCAGGAGGTCAACTGGAAACATTTTTCGATTTTGCCATTGGCTACAGTCAGTATTTCACCCACGAACTGGAACAAGGACATTTCTGGGTGAAGAAATTCACCACACCTAATCTCAGGAGGCTGATCATGGGCACCGAACCCCAACTGATTGAAATCCTCGAAAATGAAGGATTTCGCAACATTGCTTATGCCATCCGCCACAGCACGGTCATCCCGCAGTATCTCAGGCCAAAGGGAGACGCGCTCTATGACGTGCGCTATGGACTGGGCATGGAACTCAAACGCAAGGCGGCATACCCCAAAGAGTTCCTTGCCGCGCTGGGTAACTTCATTCAAGAATACAACCAGGAGAATGTTCAAAAGGTCGAAAGTAAAAAGCAACCTCAACGCCGCAAGAACGTCCGCACCAGCGATATTGACGAGATCGTCCGTTTGGTGGACAAGTTCGGCTCGGAACTGATCTGCAATCTGCTGGTCGCCTATGGCTACGCGGGCGATCCGCGCGAAGAAACCGAAACCCAATAACTTTTTGACAAGGAGATAATCCCATGGCTACTCAATCCGTTTACTCTCTCTCCATCTCTGGCCGCGCCATCCTTGATATGCACTCGTTGAACAACGAAGGCGGCGAGGGAAACCAGATTACCACCCGCATGGTAACCATCGTCCACAAGCCGGATGGCAAGCCGACGCTGACAACCGTCAACGCCATCAGCGGCGACATGTTCAAACACATTCAGGCGGAGCATCTCTACCGCATTGGCAAGGGAAATTTAAAACTGTGCAAGGGCTGTGAAAAATTCAGCGCCAGCCGCGTGCTGGATGATACCGAATTTATAAAGCAATTGCCTGATGGAAACGCCGAGGTAATCGAAGCCCTGCTCAATCATTGCGCCCTGGATGACCTGGAAGGCAATTTGATCGCCAAAGGCAATCGTTCCGTGCCGCGCAAATCTGTAGCGGAATTTGGCTGGGTGGTCGGCTTGCCCGAGGTGACGCGCACCGAAAGTTATTTCCACGTCCGCTATGCCACAGAGCACGGCAATACTGAGGCGCAGCAACAGCAAGCCATCTTCCACCGCCCTGCCAGTTCGGGTGTGTATGCTGTTGGCGCGTCCTTCGAGATGGCGCGCATCGGCTACAACGACATTACGCAAAAATATGCGGTCAAGGAGGATGAACGGGCAAAACGCTACAAAGCCTTCCTCGAAAGCATTCTCTACACTTTCGTTGAGCCAAACGGCGCGATGCGCGGCACGCAAAACCCGCATATCCTGGACTTCGAGGGCATGGTG
>JBHORD010000036.1:0-10935 GCA_042408355.1 Anaerolineales bacterium | reverse complement strand
GACCGCCACACCGACCCTGACGATCACGGCCACACCAACCAGCTCTTCCACGCCCACGCTCAGCCCGACCCCATCGTTTTTTACCAGCACGTTTACCAGCACGCCAACGATCACGCAAACCAGCACAAAGACATCCACACCCACCATGTCGCTGACTCCGTTTCGTCCGCCCACTTATACGTTCACACCCTCGCCCACTTTGACACACACGCCGACGCCAACATTCACGCCATCATTCACGCCGTCGCCAACATTGACTTCGACTCCCACCTCTTCGGCAACGCCGTCGCCGACGCCATTCCCTTCTCCAACAAATACTCCATGACTGATATCGTTCCTTTTCTAAAATCGCTGATTTCCGTCTCCGGACTTTCAGCCTACGAAAGCCCGGTTGCACATCTCATCGAAGAGGCATGGAAGCCGCTGGTGGATGAGATTTCTACCAGCCGCCTCGGTTCACTGCATGGATTAAAAAAAGGGCGCGTCACACTGCGTTCTTCACAGCGCCCGTCTATCATGATTGCCACGCACATGGATGCCATCGGCTTGATCGTGACGCAAGTGGTGGATGGTCTTATTCATCTTGATGCAATTGGCGGGATTGATCCGCGCATCCTGCCGGGGACGCCGGTGGTGGTTCACGGCAAAGAGGATTTGCCCGGCGTGGTGGTCATGCCGCCGAGGAAGACTTTGCCTGAAGATAAACGCGGCGGCGTGATTGACCTTCCGCATCTTCTCGTGGACGTGGGCCTGCTTCCGTCAAACGTGGCGCGTCTCGTTCAAGTGGGCGATCTCGTTTCCTTCGACACACAGCCGCTCGATCTTGCGGGCGAAACCCTCAGCGGACATTCGCTCGATAACCGCGCTTCCGTCGCGGCGCTGACGGTTTGTTTGCAGGAACTTCAGGGCAAGTCCCACGATTGGGATGTATGGGCCGTTGCCACGTCGCAGGAAGAAGCGACGCTGGGCGGCTCGGCCACATCCGCATTTGAATTGAATCCCGATCTGGCGGTCGTCGTGGATGTGACGTTTGGCAAAGGCCCCGGTGCAAATGGCTGGGAAACATTTCCGCTCGGCAAAGGTCCAACGCTCGGATGGGGCGCCAACTTGCATCCGTTCCTTTACAAGAAATTCAAAGAGCTGGCCGATAGGCTTGAGATCCCGGTTGCGATGGAACTTGCCCCGCTGCATTCCGGCACGGACGCGTATTCAATTCAGGTCGCACGCCAGGGGATTCCAACCATGTTGTTGGGAATTCCAATGCGTTACATGCACACCCCCGTCGAAGTGGTTTCCATCAAAGATGTTCAGCGCGTGGGGCGTCTGCTTTCGGAATTTATCAGCGGCTTGAAACCGGATTTTATTTCCACGATTGTCTGGGAAGAGGAAGATAACTGATGTTAGGCGGTCTCCCTCTGGCGCGACATTCAATGTCGTCTGAAAATGCGAGATCAATCTCGCGCTGTTGCGTAAGTCGAGGAAGATAAAAGTAAAACGCAATAAGCGAAAACAAAATTACGTTTTGCGTTTTACGTTTTGGAATCATTTATGCCAACCATTGCCAACCCTCCTTTGAAATTGCTCGAAAGGCTCTGCCGCGCCGTTTCCGTTTCGGGCGGCGAGAATGAAGTCCGCAAAATTATTTTGGATGAAGTCAAGGATTACGCCGACGAAACAAAAGTGGATGCGCTCGGCAACTTGCTCGTGACCAAAAACGGACGCGGGGCGAAACGTCTGCGCGTGATGCTTGCCGCACACATGGATGAAGTCGGCTTTATGCTGGTGGCGGACAATGGCGACGGTTTGTTCGAGTTCGCGATCATCGGCAATATTGATCCGCGCGATCTGGCTGGAAAACAAGTTGTCGTCGGCAAAGATCATACGCCCGGCGTGATCGGCGCCAAGCCCATTCATCTGACCAAACCCGATGAACGTCAACATACGATTTCTGCGGATTCGTTACGCATTGATCTCGGGCCGGGCGGCAAGGCGAAAATCGGCGACCGCGGCACATTCATGCCGAACTTTCGCCGCGCAGGGCCTTCGGTGATGTCAAAATCCATTGATGACCGCATCGGCGTTGCGACACTGATTGAATTGATCAAGTCCGCGCCTTCGAATATTGACTTGCTAGCCGCGTTTACCGTGCAGGAAGAAATCGGTTTGCGCGGCGCAAAAGTCGCGGCGCATTATTTCCACCCCGATTTAGCGATTGCCATTGACGCCACGCCCGCCAACGATCTTCCCATGCAGACGGAAGGCGAAAACACTTTTTACAATACCCGGCTTGGACTCGGTCCCGCCATTTATGTCGCAAACGCATCCACGATTGACGATCCACGGCTTGTTCGTTTTATGCAGGAAACCGCCGGAAAAGAAAAGATCCCCTATCAAATTCGCCAGCCGGGAGGCGGCGGCACGGACGCGGGCGCCATCCAGCGCGCGCTGGCCGGCGTGCCGGTGGTCTCGATCTCGGTGCCGCATCGGTACACGCACACGGCCATGAGTCTCTCGCGCATAGATGATTGGAAGAACACACTGGCGTTACTGCGTGCCGCATTGAAAAGAATAACGCCGGATATTTTGAAACGTTGAATTATCGCTTCCCGCGCCGCCCTCCGCGCGGGGCCTGCTCAGTAAATGCCGCCGCCACGGCGGCTGAAGCATAAGAGGCAGATATGAACGGATTGATTGCTTTAGTTGGCGCCGGTGAATATTTACCCGTGATGGACGAGGTAGACCGCCATCTGCTCGATTCAGTAAAAGTTGACGGGCGCGCGCCGCGCGTCGTTTGTCTGCCCACCGCCGCGGGTCAGGAGGGCGACGAAAGCGTGGGGCGCTGGTCGCGGATGGGCGTGGAACATTTTCGCGCGCTGGGCGCGGACGTTCAAGCGCTTCCCATCATTGACCGCGCTTCGGCAGATGACCCGCAATACGAACCAATTCTCGAGTCGGCGGATTTGATTTATTTTTCCGGCGGCAATCCGCTCTATCTTTACGAAACAATGAACGGAAGCCGCGCTTGGGCCGCCGCACAAAAAGCCTGGGGGCGCGGCGCGGTTTATGCCGGATGTTCGGCAGGCGCGATGATACTTGGAAAGCGTCTCCCCAATTTCAGACAGTTGGGCATGGGCGCCATTGATGGCTTCGGCATTGTGCCGGCCGATTACATCATGCCGCACTTCGACCGCTCCGGGCCGTTCAAGCCAATGGTGAATTTATTGCGCCAGCGGATGAAGGATGGGCAGGTGATGATCGGCGTGGATGAAAATACCGCGTTGGTCGGCAGACTCGGCGGCGGATGGAAAGCGATGGGCAGGGGCAAAGTCCACGTGATGACGCGCAGGAGCGCAAATGTTTATTCGGCGGGCGAGACCGTGCCGCTGTAATCCCAAAACAAGGAAGCGTTATGAAAGCACTCATTGAAAAGTTGACAAACACGTTTGGTCCATCGGGATATGAGGAAGCGATCCGCGCTGTGATTCGAAAAGAAATCAAGGAATTTGCGGACGACATCCGTGTGGACGCGCTGGGCAATCTGATTGCGCGCAAAAATCCTTCGGCAGGCGCTGCGGACGCGAAGCGCGTTATGGTTGCCGCGCATATGGACGAAATCGGCTTGATGGCGACGCATGTAGACGAAAAAGGATTTGTCCGTTTCACCAATGTGGGCGGGGTCTTTGGACGATATGCGCCGTCGGGCCGCGTCCGTTTTGCAAACGGCGCGGCGGGCGTGATCAACCATGAGCTTTTGTCGAACCCTTACGAAACTCCGCCGTTGGACAAAATGTTCATAGACGTTGGAGCGACGAGTCAAAAAGATTGTCCCGTGAAGGTGGGGGATGTCGCCGCGTTTGAGCGCCCGTTTTTGGATTTGGGAAAACGCATCGCGGCGAAGTCGCTGGATGACCGTTCAGGCGTGGCGGTGCTGATCGAAACAATGCGCCGCCTCGGGTCGGGACCGAACGAAGTGTATTTCGTTTTTACAACTCAGGAAGAAGTCGGGGTGCGCGGCGCGGGTCCCGCGGCATATGGAATTGATCCGGATGTGGCGATTGTCGTGGATGTGACTTCCGCCGGGGATACGCCGATGGGACGCAAGATGGAAGTGGCGCTGGGCAAGGGACCGGCGGTCAAGGTCAAGGATGCAGGTATGTTATCTGATCCGCGCGTTGTATCCTGGATGGCGAAGACCGCCGAGAAAAACAAGATTCCCTATCAGCGCGAAATCCTGATTGCGGGTTCCACCGACGCGCGCGCTATTCAAGTAACGCGGGCGGGTATCGCCGCGGGCGCCATCAGCATTCCGACGCGTTATGTTCATTCGCCGTCCGAAATGGTTGACATGGATGACGTTGAAAACAGCGTGCGTTTGCTGGCGGCCTTGTTGAAATCGAAAGTGAGTTTGTAGTGTGAAACCACAACGGCCCGCTCGATTTTTATGGCTATAACGCCGCGTTATTTCTGAAATAAAAACGCAGGTTTCCGTTGGGAGCCTGCGTTTTTTTGCGGATCATTATTTGGTTTCGCCGCCAGATTTGTCCGGCATCCCATTCAGGAAATACGCGCCGCCTGCGCCGAGCGCGAACGCGCCTGCCGAGCCGGGCGAGGCAAAGTCCGTCAAGCCGATGAGCAAGCCGAAGAGACCGAGAGCCAGGGCCATCTTCAATTGCCATTCTGCGTCCTTGAAATTGTCGAAAAAGAAGCGCCCTATGGCAAAGCCGAAGACCAGGAATCCCAGAGCTCGCAGCAGAAAACCGAGCAGGCCGAAGAGATCGTTGACGATGGATGGCATAAAATTCTCCTTTGGAAAATGGGTTTTGTAACCTTAGCTGACGGTCATTATAAACCGTTTGACGGAATTTTCAGCCATACCCCGAACATCCACAAGGCGATCATCAGCGCGCCGATGACGAAGATCGCGGCAAACGACCAGCCCCATGCGATCATGTACGTTTTGGCTGAATCGAACGCCGGCTTTGGATTCTTGAACCGCAAATATTCCGCTCCGAATAAAGTCAGCGGGGCGGCGAACCATCCGATCAACGGCGTGAGAAACAGGCTGGCGATGATTCCCGCCAGATAGCTCAGACCAATGTTGATCCACGGGATGGAATGGCCGCGCATTCGATGGGCAATGAGGATGTTATCAATCACACTGCCAACGAGCATCAGAATCGTGATGGCCGCGAAAATCGTCCAGCCGATCCAGTCCATGCGGCCGGCGGCGTTTTCGATCAACGTATAAATCAATGCAGACAGCCAGATGACGACCAGGCCGGGGAAAACGGGAATAATCAGCCCGATAAGGCCGAGCAGCATGAACGTCAGCGTGAGCCATTGAACAAGGAATTCAAGCCAGGGATGCATTTTGATTCGGACGATGGACGGCGGCCGTAGAGGTGACAATCAACGGTTTGTCGTCTAGGGGCCGATCACATCCAGGCCGCCCATCCACGGGCGAAGCGCGGCGGGCACGACGATGGAGCCGTCGGCCTGCTGATAGTTTTCCATGACGGCAATCAAGGTGCGGGGAAGGCCGAGACCCGATCCGTTCAAGGTGTGGACGAAGCGCGTCTTTTTGTCTGCGGTTCGATATCTGATGCTGGCGCGGCGCGCCTGAAAATCGGTATCGTTCGAGACCGACGAGACTTCAAGCCACTCATTACATCCCGGCGCCCAGACTTCGATATCGTAGGTCATCGTCGCGCCGAAGCCGATATCGCCGGTGCAAAGTTGTTTGACCCGATACGTCAAGCCGAGTTGCCGGCATGTTTCCTCCGCATGTTCGCGCATTTTTTCCAGCCAGGCATCCGACTCTTCGGGCTTTGAATAAACGTACATCTCGACCTTGTCGAATTGATGTCCGCGTTTGATGCCGCGCACGTCGCGTCCCGCGCTCATTTTTTCGCGTCGGAAGCACGGCGTGTATGCGGTGTAACGCAAAGGCAGATCGGCTTCGTTGAGAATTTCGTTCATATGCAGACCGGTCAGCGGGACTTCGGCAGTTGGAACGAAATAAAAATCTTCTTCGTGATCTTTGTAAAGGTTATCGGCGAATTTGGGAAGCTGCCCCGCGCCGAAAACCGTTTCGGTCTTGACCATGAACGGCAGATACTTTTCCGTATATCCTTGCCGGATGTGAAGATCGAGCATGAAGGCGATCAGGGCGCGTTGAAGCCGCGCCCCTGCCCCGCTTAAAACATAAAAGCGCGAGCCGGTGATCTTTGTGCCGCGCTCGAAGTCAATGATGCCGAGCGCGGGGCCAAGGTCCCAGTGCGGCTTTGGTTGAAAATCGAATTTCTTTGGCTCGCCCTCGGTTCGCAAGACGACGTTTTCGCTGTCGTCTTTCCCATAAGGCGTGCGCGGATCGGGAATGTTCGGAATGGTTGCGGCGACATTGCTCAACTGCGCATCCGCCTCTGCAACTTCTTTATCGAGTATGGCGATCCGCTCGCCAACGACGCGCATCGCTTCGATCTTCGACTGCCTGGCGGCCGCGTCTTTCAATTGGCTGATCTCTTTCGAGACGGCGTTCCGCTCCGCCTTCAATTTTTCGACTTCGCTCAAAAGCGCGCGGCGCTTCTGATCCAGCCGCAAAATTTCATCAACAGGCGACGCCTCCATCTGACGGTCTTTCAGCGCCTTGCGGACAACGTCCGGCTTTTCGCGAATGAGATTGATGTCTAACATGGCTACACCTCTGTGAGTTCGCCACACAGGCACGGCGCGGACAAAGGTTCTTTTCTGTGTGCGCTTCGTGCCTCGGCGGTGAAAAAGAATACGCCCCGGTCCGTTTGCAGGACGAGGGGCGTCTCGTGGTGCCACCTGCTTTCATTATTGCCCCCTCTCCTTTCCCGAGAGGGCCGGGCGGGGTGAGATCAACTCACGGCAATAATCTTATGCTGCGCGCTAACGGGCGATTTCCGTTCCTCTTACGACTCGGATCATGAAGCAGACTGGCGTCCGCGTACTCCGCGTCCCTGCGAGGACACTTTTGGCTTCGCAACGCCTTTGGCGTTACTCCGCTCAAGGCGAAGGGGATTTCATCATTGAGCCGGTCATCTCGCACCAACCGATGACTCTCTGAACAGTTTCATGATTACTTGTCTTCGCGCGGCTTTGTTGGAGAGATTATACGCGGCGGGACACAAATGTCAATCCTGCAACTTCAAAGACCTTTCAAAGTTTCGGGGGGTGAGGTTCTTCATTTCCCATGAAGTACTCCGTTGTGGCCTGCCCCGGCTGATTGACGCCCTCACGTGTGACGACTTTCCATAAACTCAAAAACAATATCTTAAGATCGAGCCAAAATGACCAATGGTCAACATACCACACATCTAATTTGAATTTGTCGGGCCATGTGATTGCATTGCGGCCGTTGACCTGCGCCCAGCCGGTCAGACCGGGATACACGTCATGACGCCGCATCTGCTCAGGCGAATAAAGCGGAAGATATTCCATAAGCAATGGCCGCGGACCGACGAGACTCATCTCGCCGCGCAGAATGTTGAAAAGCTCCGGGAGTTCGTCCAGACTCAGGGAACGCAGGAACCGCCCAAAGCGAGTCAGACGCGCCGAATCGGGAAGCAGATTCCCATCCTCATCGCGTGCGTCAGTCATCGTTCGGAATTTATAGAGGTAGAAAGGCTGTCCCTTAAATCCGGGCCGCTTTTGACGGAATAAAATCGGCGATCCCAGAAAGATGCGGACGAGAATCGAGATCAGCAAAATGATCGGCGAGAGGAGGATGAGCGCCAAAGAGGCCGCCGCCAAATCAAATGCTCTCTTGCTGAAAGGCATGCGGACATTCTACCAAATGTGGTATATTTTGAGCGGGAGAGTGTCTCATGAATGAGCGGATTTTGATCATTGAAGACGACCAGGCAATCCTGAAGTTGTTGCAGCGCGGACTTGCTTATGAGGGTTATACCGTAGACACCGCCACCGACGGCCGCACCGGTTTGATCCTCGCCCGCGACCATACGCCCGATCTGGTCATTCTGGATTGGATGCTTCCAGGCATGGACGGCCTCGAAGTCTGCCACCGGCTTCGAACGGGCGGCTCGATCCCGATTTTGATGCTGACCGCCAAGGATACCATTCAGGATCGCATTCAGGGCCTGGACGCCGGGGCGGACGATTACATGATCAAGCCGTTCAACCTCGACGAATTGCTAGCGCGCGTGCGCGCCCTGTTGCGGCGCACACAGCCCGAACGCGTGCCGATTTTGAAATTTGCCGATCTGACTCTGGATACTGGCTCGCGCCAGGCTTCGCGCGGTTCGCGTCTCATTCCGTTGACAGCGAAGGAATATGAACTGCTCGAACTGTTCCTGCGTCATCCCAAACAGGTGTTGACGCGCGAAGTCATCTTTGACCGCGTCTGGGGATACGATTTCGGCGGCGAGAGCAATGTGCTCGAAGTTTATATTCGTTATCTGCGTCAGAAGCTCGAAGCCGATGGCGAAATGCGTTTGATCCATACCGTCCGCGGCGTGGGATATGTGCTGCGCGAAAATCCGTAACGCCGTTATTTGCGCGATTCGATACCGTGCAAGCCATTAATCCTGATTTCCATTCTCGATTTTCCATCCTCTAATTTGTCGTGTCCCTCCGCACCCGACTAACGCTGTTGTATTCCACGCTCATGGGAGGCATCCTGGTCATTTTCGGCGCGGCGGTTTACATTTTAATCAGTCTGATTCTCCTCAATCAAGTGGATGACGCCTTGGCGGAAACCGTTCAGGAAATCATCAGTTACACGCGCGTTAATTCGGTGGGCCAGCTCAATAATATCAATCTTCCGCCGCTCGATCTGACCGCCAATACGTACGTTCAAGTTTGGGGACGCGATGGAAAACTCAAATCCAGTTCGCCGGGCATTGCGGTGATTACGCAATCGCTCGATCCGATAGGCCTGAAAACCAAGAACCCAATTTACCGCGAAAACACGGTCAACGATGTGCGCCTGCGCGTGCTGACCGTTCCGCTTGAAGTGGGCGAACATAAAGTCGCCATTTTGCAGGTCGCAACAAGTTTAACGTTTGTGGATGCGGCGAGAGCCAATCTGGTAAAAATTTTGCTGGCCGCCGCCCTGGTTTCGATGGCTCTGGCGGCGCTGGGTTCATGGATTGTGCTGGGCAGCGCGCTGGCGCCGTTGCAAACGGTGACGAAAACCGTGCAGGCGATCAACCGCGCAGACGATCTTTCACGCCGCATTCCCTATACAGGTCCTCCGGATGATGAAATCGGCAGTTTGATCGAAACGATCAATCAAACGCTCGAACGTCTGGAAAATCTTTTTACATCACAGCAGCGTTTTCTGGCGGATGTCAGCCACGAACTCCGCACGCCGCTGACGGTCATCAAAGGCAACGTGGATTTGATGCGGCGGATGAAACAGCTCGACGAAGAATCGCTTTCGAACATCGATCAGGAAGCGGGGCGTCTGACGCGTTTGGTCGGCGGCTTATTGTTGCTGGCGCAGGCTGAATCTGGCAAGCTGACGCTCAACATGGCTCCCGTCGAACTCGATACGCTCTTGCTGGAAGTTTTCCACGAAATGCGCATCCTTGCAGGCAGTAAAGTGCGTTTGAAGATGACCGATATTGATCAGATTCAAATCAACGGCGACCGCGACCGTTTGAAGCAGGTTCTGCTCAACCTTGTTGGAAATGCGATTCAGTACACACCTCAGGGCGGCGAGGTCTTCATGGGCCTGGCAAAAATCGGCGAGCAGGCCCGCATCATTGTCCGGGATACGGGGCCGGGGATTCCCGCCGAGGATCTGCCGTTCATCTTCGAGCGTTTCTACCGCGCTGAAAAATCACGGACGCGTTCCAAAACCAGCGGCTTTGGTCTGGGACTTTCCATTGCACAATGGATCGTCGAGAATCACGGCGGGACGATTAAGGTGGAATCAAAAGAAGGACAGGGAACAACTTTTGCAATATGGCTTCCATTGCCGGCGGAAGCGCCGGCGTCTGTAAAAACCGCCGATTGAATTCAGCCGCTCATCCCCAACTGTTGATTGGCTCGAGTGCATAAACTTCTTCCGCCGGCGTTCAACCACTCTTCGAGCCGCGCGGATTGAGCCGCATTATTCAGCGTATCTTCATAGATTCCGCTCCCCCAATAAACGTAGCGCGAAGTCTCGGCGGGCCAAAACCATTCTCCAATCGAGATCACACTGATCCCGCCGTTGTAGCCCGCCAGCGCCAGCCGGACATTATTATGGGACGCGACGAGCGAACGCTTCAAATAATCGAGGGCGCGCGCCGCGTTTGTGTCGGGATCGTAAGGATCGTCGCTTGCGAGGAAGTGATACGGCATCACCTGGAAGAGCCCCATCGCTCCGGCGCGGGAACGCGCCAACGGATTCCCGCACGATTCGATTTGCATGATAACGGCGACCAGATTGGGGTCCAGGCCGGAGGCGGCCGCCCAGCGCGGGATCGCAGAACCCCAATGTTGAACTTCAGGCGTAAAGATCGAAGAGATCGGGCGGACGGGCGATGCATCCGCTTTTGCGGAAATCGTTTGAGCGGAACTGTTAAAGGCAAAAATGAGGAGCAGGGTCCCCACGAAAAGAACCGCAAAGGGTGGAAGCAGGAAGGAAGACAAACAGCCGCTGGCATTTGATGGTTCATAAGCCGCGGCTGTTTGCCGAATTTGATCGTCATAACGAACGCGGGACATAGGCATCCTTTCAAGTTCGGGTTAGAAACCCGCGTCGGCTGAATTTTCTGTGCTTATCAAATCCCCAGCGCAATGCGGAGAACGGACTTATTGTTTGCGCGGTTCGCCGGCGTCGTAAGGCGATTGCGAAGAATCAAACGACAGGTTGTGATACGTTGGTTCGGGCCGGTTGAACGTGGCTTGATTGATGGGCTTGGGAGCGGGGTGATAACTCTGCGACACCGGGCGTGGCAG